>NZ_LYSO01000046.1:0-43946 GCF_001728935.1 Pseudomonas sp. AP42 | reverse complement strand
TCCCACAGTTGGATCGCGGGGTGGCAGGTAGAGAAGTGTCGGCTGTCAGGCCGCTATCGCAGGCAAGCCAGCTCCCACAGTTGGATTGCGGGGTATCAGGTAGAGAAGTGTCGGCTGGGAGGCCGCCATCGCAGGCAAGCCAGCTCCCACTGTTTGGTCGAGGGGTGTCAGGTAGATATGGGTCGGCTGGCAGGCCGTCATCGCAGGCAAGCCAGCTCCCACTGTTTGGTCGAGGGGTGTCAGGTAGAGAGCCCCCTCCCCACAGCAGCGCTGTGTACACCTGTTGGATCAGGTGATATCAGCCTGCACCGGCGCATCCAGGCCCATGGCATGCAGGCGGGCGTAATAGCCGTTCTGCGCCAACAACTCGCCGTGGGTACCACGCTCGACAATCCGCCCGTCGTCCATCACCAGGATCAGGTCAGCCTTCTCGATGGTGGACAAACGGTGCGCAATCACCAGGGTCGTGCGGCCTTGCATGACCTTATCCAGTGCCGCCTGGATATGCCGCTCGGACTCGGTATCGAGGGCCGAGGTGGCCTCGTCGAGGATCAGCAACGGCGCATTCTTGAGCAATGCACGGGCAATCGCCAAGCGCTGACGCTGGCCGCCGGACAACAACACACCGTTCTCGCCCACCTGAGTATCAAAGCCCTTGGGCAACTGATCGATGAAGTCCTTGGCATTAGCATCCGCCGCCGCCGCTTCAACGTCGGCACGAGGCGCACCGGCCAGGTCGCCGTAGGCGATGTTGTTGGTCACGGTATCGCTGAACAGAGTGACATGCTGGGTAACCTGGGCAATGTGCTTGCGCAGGTTGAGCAGCTTGTAGTCCTCGATCTCGATGCCATCGAGCAGGATTTCACCGCTTTCATGGTGGTAGAAACGTGGGATCAGGCTGGCCAGGGTCGACTTGCCACTGCCCGAACGCCCCACCAGCGCAATCATCTGCCCAGGCTCGGCGGTAAAGCTGATGTCCTTGAGCACATGGCGATCAGTGCCAGGGTAGGTGAAGTTCAGGTGACGCACTTCCAGGCGACCGCTGACTTTGTCGCGTTCGAGAGTGCCGTGGTCGACCTCAACGTCTTCGTCCAACTGTTCGAAGATGCTTTCGGCGCCCGCCACACCTTTCTGGATGGTCGAGCTGACCTCCGAGAGTTGACGAATTGGCTTAGGCAACAAGCCGGCCAGGGTGATGTAGGCCACCATGTCGCCCGCCGAGGCGTCGCCACGCAGGTACAGCACCAGGAACATCAGCACGGCCATGGCGGAGTAGATCACCAATTGCAGCGCCGGGGTGTAGATCGCCCCGGTGCGGGTCATGCGCAGTTGCTTGTTGGTGTTGCTCTGGCTGGCCTTGAAGAAGCGCTTCTGTTCATAGACTTCGCCGCCGAAGCTGCGCACCACGCGGTAGCCCTGGATGGTCTCCGAGGCCACGTGGGTCACGTCGCCCATGGCCACCTGGATCTTCTTGCTCTGCTTGCGGAATTTCTTGCTGGCGGTACTGACCATCACGGCAATCAACGGCAGGATCGCGATCATCACCAACGTGAGGCGCCAGTTCATGAACAGCAAGGAGGCGAACAGGAAGATCACCGTCATGCCTTCGCGGATCACCACCTTGATGGCATCGGTCGCGGCACCCGTGACCATGGTCACGTTGAAGGTGATGCGGGAAATCAGATGCCCGGAGTTATGGTTATCGAAGTAGCGGTTGGGCAGCGTCAGCAGGTTGTTGAACAACTGCACCCGCAAATCGTGGACCAGCCCCAGGGAGACCTTGGCCAACAGGTAGTTGCCCAGGAAAGAGCCCAGGCCTTGCCAGGCCGCGATCAGGATGATCAGCAGCGGCACCGCCTGCAGCAATTGCAGGTCGCGCAAAAAGGGCACGGTCGGGAACAGCACAGCTTCCGGATTGGAGAGACCATCGACAAAGTACTTGAGGATGTAACCCAGCATCGGTTGGGTCGACGCGAAAATCAGAAATCCAAGGATACTCAACGCGAACAAGCCCATATAGGGCTTAACGTAACTGAGCAGGCGGAAGTATATTTTCAAGCTCGAAGGGCTTGCGCTCGGACTGGAGTCGGTCATATCACGCGGCGTTTTGAAAAAGGAGGCTGACTTTAGCACAGCTTCTCTGTTGTACTTGCACCCGGCGTAAGCCGCGGCCCGGTTGGATCCTACCGGCGACATTACTTAGCCACTAGCTTAAGATGGTCGGCTTTCTCTTTCTGGAATGGCTTTACTGTATGCACTCCAAGCGCCTTACCTATGGCTCAAATCGCGTTTTCGACTTCCTGGTCCTATGGATTTTGCCTGTTGGCTTGCTGCTGCTCCTGAGTGCACTGTTCTTTGTCGGCAATCGCAATGTACTGCACCGCATTGTCTACATCCTGTTCAGCGTACCGACCTTGTTTCTGTTGTGCATGCGCCCACGGGAGTTCAAGGACCTGCTGCGCGAGCCCCTGGCGATCGCGTTCCTGGCGTTCTCCGCCTGGGCGTTGACCAGCCTGCTCTGGAGCCCTGAACCCAGTTCCGATACCGACCTGTTCAAGCGGCCGTTGAATACGTTCATGCTGTTTGGTGGCTGCGGGCTGTTGCTGCACTACCGCAATGAGTTGTTCAAACCGATCTTCTTCAGCGCTGCGGTGATTGCGCTGGTGGTAAGCCTGGGTAACCTGGTGGCGTTCGCGAAGGGCTATCAACCTGGCATGCGCATGATCGGCGGGCTGGGCGCCCTCGACAACCCGCTGCTCAGCTCGCACCTGTTCGGTTTTTTCACGGTGTACTGGCTGTACGTCTGCATGACTACCCAGCGTCTCAACGTGCTGTGGTTCAGCGTACCGGCCCTGGCAATCATGACCGCTGCGGTGCTGGCGACCGGCTCACGCACGCCGCTGGTGGCGCTGACGCTGGCCATACTTTGGATGAGCTTTGTCAGCCGCAACCGACGCGCGGCACTGCTTATCACCGGCATGATCCTAGGTGCCGCCGGACTCCTGCTGTTCTTCCCCGAACTGATCACTGGACGCGGCAGCTCGTTCCGCTTTCAGCTGTGGACCATGACATTGCAGCTTATTGCCGAGCACCCTTGGATCGGGCATAGCTACGATTCCGAGCTCTACCTAATGGTGGCCAATGACTACCAACTGCGCGAACCCCACAGCTTCGCCCTCGGCGTACTTTATTATGTCGGTATCATCGGCTTTATCCCGTGGATTTTCATGCTCGGATGGGGCCTGTACAAAGGCCTGAAGGAACGCGCCCAGCCGCTGTTCATCCTGGCATCGTCTCTGCTGGCCTATGGCATCGGTGCGGGCCTGACCGAAGGCGGCGGCATCCTGTCGCGGCCCAAGGAGCATTGGTTCCTGCTGTGGATCCCCCTGGCAATCATCACCGGCCTGAGCATCGCCCAGCGCCATCGCAGTCTGCTGCGCATGCCGGTGCAGAACCTCAAACCCGCCGCGTTTGAACAGCTGTGCAGCAACGCCCATGTGATTGAAGCCGATGGCCTGGGGCCCAAAGTCCTGCGCCTGGAGGACGGCAGTTTCCTCAAGCTGTTCCGCCCACGCCGCTGGTACACCTCCGGCAGCTTCAACCCGTACTCCGAGCGCTTTGCCAGCAACAGCGAGCAATTGCGCACACTGGGCATTCCTACGCCGCACATCCTCGGGCTCTACCGCCTGGGCGACGCCAGCAGCGCAGTGCGCTACACGCCATTGCCCGGCCTGACGCTACGCCAAGCGTTGCAAAGCCTGGACAGCAGCCTGCGTGAATCACTGGTTGAGCGCTTTGGACGGTTCATGGCGCAACTGCACGAGCGCGGCGTGTACTTCCGCTCGCTGCACCTGGGTAACGTGTTGTTGATGGACGATGGTGAATTCGCCCTGATCGACGTGGCTGACCTGCGCATCTACCCGTCTTCGCTGCGTCACGCCCTGCGCCAACGTAACCTGCGCCACATGCAGCGTTATCCCCAGGACCGCAACTGGCTGTTCGAAACGCACTTCGAACAACTGGTCAAGGGTTACGCCTCGGTGGCAAGCCCAGCCGCCACCGCGAAAATCCGCGAGCAGGTCCAGAGCCTGTAAACACCCTCTGTAGGAGCGAGCTTGCTCGCGAAAAACTCACCGGCACCGCGTTTATTCAGGAAGCACGCGTTATCGTTGACGTTCTTCGCGAGCAAGCTCGCTCCTACAGGGTGCGGTGGCGGTTCAGTTTTTGAGTGGTGCCAGATACAACCGCACCAGCCCACGCAAGGTCTTGCGCCCCCAGAACTTCAACGGGATCTGCTTGAGAATCTCCCGCGCCAACGGGCGGTCGCGGTCGGCGGTCTTGAGGAACATCGAGTTCAGGAAGTTGTAGCGAACCGCGTCATAGGCCGGGTGCTCGCTGAACTTCGCGTAGGTCTTGAGGATGTTCTGGATCATGTAGCGGTGGTTCTTGTACGTGTTGTTAGCGTGCTGGCGATACTTGGCCATCACCACGTCAAGGGCGTCGATGGTGTAACCCGCCGCAGTGATCTTCAGCTGGATCAGCAGGTCTTCCAGAGGAATCTGCGGATCGAAACCACCGACCTCCTCCAGCACTGCCCGACGAATCAGCATGGTCGGCGCCGGCGGGAACGGCTTGCGGTCCAGGAACAGGTCGTCGAAATCCAGACGGCGAAACGGCACATCGCGACGCTGCTTCTTCTCCGGGTGCAGGTTGCCGTCACCGTCGATCAGCTCGATATTGCCGGCACACATGCCCACCGTCGGCTTGCCGTCCATATACGCCACCT
This sequence comes from Pseudomonas sp. AP42, assembly GCF_001728935.1. Taxonomy (NCBI): domain Bacteria; kingdom Pseudomonadati; phylum Pseudomonadota; class Gammaproteobacteria; order Pseudomonadales; family Pseudomonadaceae; genus Pseudomonas; species Pseudomonas sp. AP42. Next base: position 39,160 of record NZ_LYSO01000046.1, on the reverse strand, counting down.
GGGTGGCGATACGGTCCGGCAACATGATGTCATCCGAGCCGAACGGTGCGATCAGGCTACCCTTGGCGCGAGCAATCGCACCGTTCAAGGTGGCGCTGAGCCCTTGGTTCTGCTGCAACTGGAAATCAAAGCCGTGCTCGGCCTGCAAACGCCGGATGCGTTCGACGCTGTCATCCTTGGAGCCGTCGTCGACCACCAACAGCTCGATATTGGGGTAGGTCTGCCCCAACACGCTGAGAATGCTTTGCTCGATGTACTGGCCATGGTTGTAGGAGGCGATGATCACCGAGACCAGGGGTTGTGGCTGATTCATGCTCTACCTACTTCACGCAAACCGGTTTCAATCAGGGTCAGGTACTTGTGCTTGAACTCGTCGAGGGTGTGGTTGGCCTCCAAATAGCGGAACACCTCTTCACCCTTGGCGCGTAATTGTTCATCGCTCAAGGCCAGGTATGTATCCAGAGCCGCAGCCAATTGTTCGACATTGCCCGGGTCGTGGGACAAGCCGCCCGCGCCCTGCACCAGCGGCAGCATCGCCGGGCCGTTGGAGGCAATCACCGGCAGATGGCCGCTCATGCCTTCCAGCAGGGCCAGGCCCAGGCCTTCGAACAGCGATGGCATGGTCCAGATATCGAAGCCGCGCACGTACTTCATGCCGTCTTCGCGAAAGCCCAGCAAGTGCGCACGGCCGGTCAGGCCCAGGCGCTCGATGTCGGCACGCAGGTCGGCTTCGGCACGGCCGGAACCAATGATGCCCACCTGCGCCTCAGGGTATTTGTCCTTGAGCGTGGCGAAGGCTTGCAGCAGATGGGTATGGCCTTTGATCGGCACAAGGCGCCCCAGTGCGCCGATCATCCGTGCATCCATGGGCAGGCCCAGGGCCTTGCGCGCGTCCTCGCGGGACAGCTGCAAAGCCTCTGCCTGGGGAATGTCGATCGCGTTGGTGACGTAGGTAGTGTTCTCACGGGTGAAGCCGCAATTGAGATCTACCAGGTAGTCCTTGACCGCTTCGGACACACCGACAAAGCGCCACGCCGGGCTGACCCAGCGCTGGGTCTGACGCCGACGGTAACCACGGGCGTACTCGCCAAAGCCGTGGGAGATGCCGATGCACAGCGGGATCTTCAACCAGCGGTTGAGCGACAGCATCATGTTCACCGACTTGAAGCGGTTACAGATGACCACGTCGAACTTCTGCTCGCGGCAGTACTTGTAGATCTGCCACATGGCGCCAAAGCGAATGCCCTTGAGGGACTTCTCCGGCAGCTCGAAATAATGCGAGTGCTCGGCCACGCTCAGGGGTTGGCCGGGCAGCGGGCGCCCGCTGAGAAATCCAGAGGTCACCTCGAAGCGCTCAGCCGGCAGGGATTTGACGATTTGCTCACCCAAGTCCGCGAAGTCATGGGTCTTGACGTTGTAGTCCGGCTGTAACTGCAAAACCTTGAAACGAGGCTTCATAACTCTCCATGCAGCGATCTGGCTACGGGCACGCAGCCCGGTAAAAAGGGCGACAGGCGCATACCGGCCTGCCTTCAATCGGCTCTCAGTCCTGCTTCAGGACCCACAACAGCTCGTGACGGCGCACGGCCTTGCGAAAGAATTCGTTCTCGCCGTAGGGCGATGGGCTACGGCCTGACAGCAGTTGCTGCAACCAGCGGCGCACACGACGCTTGAACGGCGCTGGCGGCTGCAGGTCGTGCATCATGCCCAGGGCCATGGCCTTGTCCTGCTGCTGGCTCAACGCGAGGGCGAAACTGCACGGCACCAGCTCCACAGCGCCATCGAAACGCGGCGGCAGCGCCACGCCAGCGCCGGAATCACCCATGGGCCAACGGTCGTTATCATGCAGGTGATTGGCGTAGCCGAGCAATGTGTCGGGCTGCCACGCCAGCCCCTGCAAGGCTTCCAGCACTGCCGCGTGGGCGCAGATATGGTCGGCGTGAGGGTCCAGCAACGGCGTGGGCAAGACGATGACCTGGGGCCGCGCCTTGAGCAGCAGCGCCCGCAGGTCGGCGATCAGGTTGTGCCAGGTCGGCGCACCATCAGCATCGCCAGGCAGGGCAAAACCATTGAACTGGCGAAACAGCCGCGTATCGGCCAAATCCGCCTCGCGAGAGGCTTGCGGCTGATCCGGCGCGGCTTGCATGGCTTGCAACTGCATGCAGAAGTAGCCCAACTGCACGCACTGCGCCTCGGGTACACCCGCCCAGCGCGGCACCGCGACGCTGTCCCAGGCCCGCAAACGGCCCTTGAGGCGCGCAGCTTCAGCCTTGGGCAGGCCCATGTGCTGATAATGCTCGGCTTCGATTTCACCAGCCGTCAGCGTGACGATCCAGCTTTCAGTCGCCTGGCTGTAAAGGCTGAACGCAGCCAGTTCGGCATCGTCGGCATGGGGCGCGATCACCATCACACGTTGCTGGCGATAGTCCGGCTGGCGAAAGCGCCACAGCGTCGGCTGCCCCTTGATCCGGCAAAAACGCCCGCGCAACTGGAGGTTGCCCGCCGCCAAGGCTTCGGCGGCGCCGGTCAGGTTCAGATAACGCCGCCCGGCGACGCCGCGTTCGAAGGCTTGCCGGTCCGGGCTGACCAGGCCCAAAAGGTCCACCGCAGGGTCGAAGAAACGCCCCAGCCAGGTACTTTTCAACTCAACGCCGACGATCAGGGTTTCATCCGCCGCCAACGGCGCATCCAGCAGCAGCCGGCCCGCCTCCAGGCGCAAGCCGGGCTGTTCGCTGCCGGCCGGAAAGGCATACTCATAGCTGTCTTTGGGCGAGTAAAACAGGTGATCGGCAAACCAGGCTTCATGGGCGGCCCACAGCAGCACCGCAAGGATCAGCGGCAACCACCAGGCAACCAGTACGCCGGTGGCGACCAGCACCAGCACGCCGATCAGCAGCGCAATACGCTTGTTACGCCGATGACGCTTGAGCAGTTGCTGTTTACGGCTCATACACTGAACACCGGCACCGGGTTGCACCAGCGCTCCTTGTATTCACGGTCGGAACGCCCGAAGGAGAAGCGCAGCGACTTGTTCGCCGCCCGCGCCTGTTCCCAGGCACTTTGGGTATTGAGAAAACTCAGCACGCTGCCGGGGCTGAAGGCGCGGGTTTCAGGGTCGACGCCGCCGTTGACATACTCGGCGCTGAACCACTCGTTGGACTGCACCTGATACACCAATTGCACCGCAATCGGCGCGTCGTTCAGAAACAGCACCGAGCCGAACAAAAACTCCTTGAGCAACTCCAGCACCTCGGCCAGGCGCGCCGCGCCCGCCGCCGGGAAGCCCCAACGGCGCTGGAACAAATCGCAATAAATCGCCGCCAGCTCTACGCTCGAGAACTCACTGACCGCCCGTACCACGCCGCCCGCCTCTTCCAACAGGCGCAGTTCACGCCGCTGGTTGTAGCGAAACTTCTTCGACAGGTCTTCAGGCGTACGCGCCATGGCCAACTGCTCGGCCTGGGGCTTGAGGGTGCTCACGCGCCCCTCGTTCAGCGCCGAGAGGTAGCGTGCACGATGCCGCAACGGCACCTGCGCATCGGCGGCAATCGGCAGGATGATCTCGGCGTTGCCCAGGTCAAACAGGCCTTTCTTGCCGCTGCGCTTGAGCACGTCCTTGGACAGCGCCAGGTCGCGTCCCCAGGTGGCGATTGCCCCCTTGAGTTCACCACCTTGTTCCCAGCCCAGGTAGCGCACGGGTATCTGCGCCAGGCCGGCCAAGCGTTCGATCACCTGGGGATGGGTCGCCACGCTGCCGCCGTAACGCTGCCAGGCCTGGGCGTAAACCTCGGCCTCGACAGGCGCCCAGCCACGTTCACGCCAGCCCTGGAAGCGGTTCAGCATTTAAACCACGGCGTCATAAGGGTCTACGCCGTCCTTGACCACGAGGATGTCTTCCATGATCAGGTACTGCAGGTCCGAGCCGAAGAACATGTTCAGCGCGTCGGTCGGCGAGCAGATCATCGCTTCGCCACGACGGTTGAGCGAGGTGTTCAGGGACACGCCGTTGCCGGTCAGTACTTCCAGCTCTTTCATCATGTCGTAGTAGCGCGGGTTGTATTCGCGCTTGAGCACCTGGGCCCGGGAAGTACCGTCTTCGTGCACCACTTCCGGTACGCGAGTCTTCCATTCTTCGGCGACTTCAAAGGTGAAGGTCATGAACGGCGCCGGGTGATCGACCTTGATCATCTGCGGGGCCACGGTATCGAGCATCGACGGGCAGAAAGGCCTCCAGCGCTCGCGGAACTTGATCTGGTGGTTGATGCGATCTGCAACGCCGGTCGCACTTGGGCAACCAATGATCGAACGTCCGCCCAACGCACGCGGGCCAAACTCCATGCGGCCCTGGAACCAGGCCACCGGGTTGCCGTCGACCATGATCTTGGCAATGCGCTTAGGCATGTTTTCGATCTTGCGCCAGTTCGGCTTGCTCTCGTGCTTGGCGCACGCGGCAATCACGTCTTCGTTGCTGTAGGACGGGCCGAGGTAGACGTGTTCCATCTTCTCGACCGGTACGCCACGGGCATGGGACACATAGGCAGCCGCACCGACAGCGGTACCGGCATCGCCGGAGGCCGGTTGCACGAACAGTTCTTTTACGTCGTCACGGGCAATGATTTTCTGGTTCAGCTTGACGTTCAGCGCACAGCCGCCGGCGAAGGCCAGCTTGCCGGTGTCCTTGAGGATGTCGCCCAGGTAGTGGTCGATCATCTGCAAGGCCAGTTTTTCGAACAGCGCCTGCATGCTGGCCGCGTAGTGGATGTACGGCTCGTCGGCGATGTCGCCTTCGCGTTTCGGCCCCAGCCACTCGATCAGTTTTGGCGAGAAGTAGAAACCCTTGCCCTTCTCTTTGTAGCGGCGCAGGCCGATGACGTTGGCGTAGTCGGTGTTGATCACCAACTCGCCGTTCTCAAAGGAGGCCAGGCGCGAGAAGTCGTATTTGCTGGCATCGCCGTACGGCGCCATGCCCATGACCTTGAACTCACCGTCGAGCATCTCGAAACCGAGGAACTCGGTGATTGCGCCGTACAGGCCGCCGAGAGAGTCCGGATCGTAGAATTCCTTGATCTTGTGGATCTTGCCGTTTTCGCCGTAGCCGAAGAAGGTGGTGGCGTACTCGCCCTTGCCATCGATGCCCAGGATCGCGGTTTTTTCCTGGAAGCCCGAGCAGTGGTAGGCGCTGGAGGCGTGAGCCAGGTGGTGTTCAACCGGTTCGATCTTGATTTTCTTCGGATCGAAGCCCAGTTGCTCCAGGCACCAGACGATCTTGTTGCGATAGCGCTTGTAGCGACGGTTGCCCATCAGGATCGCGTCGAGGGCGCGGTCCGGGGCGTACCAGTAGCGCTTGGCATAGTGCCAGCGCGCCTCGCCGAACAGGCTGATCGGGGCAAACGGGATCGCCACCACATCAACGTCCGAAGGCTTGATGCCGGCCTGTTCCAGGCAGAACTTCGCCGACTCGTAGGGCATGCGGTTCTTTGCATGTTTGTCGCGTACGAAGCGCTCTTCTTCGGCGGCCGCAATCAGCTTGCCGTCGATATACAGGGCTGCGGAAGGATCATGGCTAAGGGCGCCGGACAGGCCAAGAATCGTCAATGCCACTGGGGTCTAGCCTCTTTTAGTCTGCATGCAGGCGCATCGCGCCTGAAAAAAGTGTGCTTCCCGCCCGGGCGGGAAACAGCTAAAGGGCGGGATTATAGCTTAAAAGCAGTGGGAAGCTGTTAGCGGCAAGCGCCGAGAGGGGCTAGCGGAAGATCTCGATGCTGCCGTCCTTGTTCTGGCGGTAGATCGTATAAGGCAGCATCAGGGTGTCCATGACACCAGAGGCGACAAATTCAATTGCGATGATCGGGAAGGCATTGCCTTGGCGATCCAGCAGGCTTTGGTCCTTCAGGCTTTTGTCCGGTGCAGGCTCGCCATTGAGGGTACAAAAGCCGTAAATCACCCCACTGTAGATACGCGGCACGTTTTCGCAGTGGCTGCGTGACTCCTTGAGGTTCTGGCTGGCCACGGCATCCGGACGAAAGACGGTATTGATCGTTCCGCAGCCGGAGGCCAATAACAAGGTTGAAACCAGCAGGATTCTGAAACCACGACTCACGGACAACTCCTTTCCCCCAGTAGATGAGCTGGGCAGGTGCTTTTATACCCATAGGCTTATGAACGGCCCGGACGCCAATAGATGCTGATATTACCGTCGGCCGATTGTCGATAAATCGTATAGGGCAAAACCACCGTATCGGCAACCGCGGACACCGCAATATCTACGAGCACGAAGGGTATGAGGAACCCGGTGGGGTCCGGGGCCGCGTGCAGCATGCAGAAATCAAAGGCCACGCCGCTGTAAGCGCGGGGAATGGATTGGCAATAGGTTTTTGCGAGCCTGAGCTCACGCGCCGTGTCGCCCTCTTTACGCATGACGCTATTAACAGTTCCACAGCCGCTTAATAACAGCGCAGCGACACTTACACCCAGTGCAGCCATTATTTTTCTTGTCATATCCTAGCCTCGCAAACGGTCAGCCACGCTAGCACCGAGAGATTGGCTCATTCACCCCAGAGACGCCGCTGCATTGCGTAGGAAAAATCCGAAATGGTAAAACCTGCCTGACTGTTTAAACTTGCGCACTTTTTGCGCGCCTTCGCTATGCGTGCCCAAGACTCTGGCTGCCTTATGAAAAAAATGCACGCTCGTTTTTCCCTCTTGCTGCCTGGCCTGCTGGCCTTGAGCAGCACCGTGCAGGGCGATGATTCGCCACTGACCCTCGCCCCCACCGTCGTCAGCGGTTCGCGCAGCGCCAGCCCAACGTTCGATTTGCCCTACTCCGTGGATGGCATCAGCCGCGAGCAGATCAGTGACGGCCAGCTGGGCATTAACGCCTCCGAAGCCCTGTCCCGCGTGCCCGGCCTGGTGGTGCAGAACCGCCAGAACTATGCGCAGGACCTGCAAATTTCTTCCCGCGGCTTCGGCGCCCGTTCGGCATTCGGCGTGCGCGGCATCAAGCTGGTCGCCGATGGCATCCCCGCCAGTACCCCGGACGGTCAGGGCCAGGCCGCCACCTTCAACCTCGACACCGCCGAGCGTATCGAAGTGTTGCGCGGCCCGGCGGCGACGCTGTATGGCAGTAACGCCGGCGGTGTTATCCAAATGTTCTCCCGCGACGGCGAAGGCCCGCCGCGCATCGGCGCCGAAACCCTGATGGGCAGCGACGGGCTGAACAAGAACCACCTGAGCGCCGAGGGCGCGGCGAATGGCGCCGGGTTTGTGCTCGACGCCTCGCGCATGGACACCAACGGCTACCGCGATCACAGCAGCGCGCGCCGCGACCAGACCTTCGCCAAGCTCAATGTCGAGCCCGATGACGACAGCAAGCTGGCATTGATCTACAGCAGCCTGGAGCAGAACGGTACGCAAGATCCACTGGGGCAGACCTGGGCAGCGTACAAGGCCAACCCGCGTTCGGTGAGCGCCAATGCGCTGAACTACAACACGCGCAAAAGTATCGATCATCAGCAATTGGGGATGAATTACGAGCGGTACTTCGGTGGCGCGACCTTGCAGGTCAATGCCTATACCGGGCGCCGTAGTGTGATTCAGTACCTGTCGATCCCCAAGGGCACGCCCGCCAACGAACGCGGCGGTGGCGTGGTGCAATTTGACCGTAAGTTCTACGGCGGCAGCGTGCGCTGGATGCAGCCCATCGAAAGCGCGCCTGGCGAGCTGATGATCATTACCGGCCTGGACTTCGACCAAAGCGAAGACAGCCGCCATGGCTATCAGAACTACAGCGGCAACACCCTCGGCGTGAAAGGCCAACTACGCCGCGACGAAATCGACACGGCTCGCAGCCTCGACCCGTATATCCAGGCCAACTGGGCCCTCGACCGCTGGACCCTGCAAGCCGGCGTGCGCCACAGCACGATGCAGATGGACGTTGACGATCAGCTCCTGAGCAATGGCGACGCCAGCGGCAACAAGACCTACCAGAAAAACACACCGTCGATGAGCGTGATGTATGCGTTCACCCCCGACCTGCACGGCTACGTCAGCGCAGGCAAAGGCTTCGAAACCCCGACCCAGGCCGAGCTGGCCTATGCACCGGGCAACACCGAGGGCTTCAACTTCGGCTTGAAGCCGTCTGAAAGTACGCAATATGAAATGGGTGTGAAAGCGCAACTGAACAACACGCGGATCAACGCCGCCGTTTTCCAGATCACCACCGAGGACGAACTGGTGGTGCAGCAATCCATCGGTGGCCGTACCAGCTACCAGAATGCCGGTCGCACATTGCGCCGCGGCTTCGAACTGGGTGTTGAAAGCCAACTGAGCGAGCACTGGAGCACCAGCCTCGCCTACACCCGCCTGCACGCCACCTACGACAGCGATTTTGCCAGCGGCGCCAACACCATCGACAAAGGCAACTACCTCCCCGGCGTGCCACAAACCACCCTGTTCACCGAACTGAACTGGAAACCACGGGACTGGGTCAGCACCGCCATCGAAGGCCTGTACCGCAGCAAGGTCTACGTAGAAGACACCAATCAGCAACGCGCCGCACCGGCCTACAGCGTCTTCAACTGGCGCGCGCGGTTTGAGCAGAAGGTCGAGCACTGGACCTTTCACCAGACCTTGCGCCTGGATAACCTGCTGGACCGTCAGTACGTAGGGTCGGTGATCGTGGGGGATGGCAATGGCCGCTATTACGAAGCGGCACCGGGGCGCTCGTGGTATGCGGGGGCCGGGGCGCAGTATCAGTTCTGACCCCCAATACCGATCAGTTAAGCGAACACCCTACTCAAAACAATGAAGATCAAATGTGGGAGCGGGCTTGCTCGCGAAGGCGTCGGCCCAGCAAACACCAATGTTGACTGACCCACCGCTTTCGCGAGCAAGCCCGCTCCCACAGGGCCCGCTTCAACTGACGATACTGATCTCTTTGGGCAACCGCTGATCAATCACTCGATACAACGCACTGTCTTGCGGCCAATTGCGCATGAACCGCGCCCGATCCTTGGCGTATGCCGGGGCAAAGCTGGCAACAGAACGGTGCTGGCACATGGCATCCAGGTCAATCATTGCCCAGCGCCCGTCATTCCAGAACAGGTTATGGCCCTTGAAATCCCCATGGCTGATGCGCTCGCGGATCAACTCGGCGAACAACTGGTCCAGCGCCTGCAATTCGCTCTCGGGCGCATCGCCGCTTTCCACATACGGCGCAAAGCGCTCGATGATGTCCGGCCCCGGCAGGTACTCGGTGACCAGGTAGGCACGGCTGCGCAACCACAGGAACCGTTTCTCCAGCACCGCCAGCGGCTTGGGTGTGGCAAAACCCAGGAAGGCCAGGCGGTTGCCTTCGCGCCAGGAGTGCCAGGCGCGGCTTGGGCGCCAGAAGCGCTTGAGCCAGTGGGCAAAGCCCTTGATGTTGTAGCGCTTGATCACCAGCGGTCGGCCGGCCACGTCGACCTTGGCCACGCTCGCCGCGCCACCGGTCTTGTACAGGTGGCCCTGGTCGAGCAACGCATCGGCCTGCTCCAGCACCTGCACCATGGCGGCTTCTTCTTCGCGGCGGATCGCACGCAGGCCAAAAGCGCCGCGCACCACACTGAACAGCGTGCATTCGCGGCCGGTCTTGTCCAGGTAGTCTCTCAAGCGCCAGGCGCTGACTTTACGCACCTGCTTTTCCAGGGCTTGCATTGGCAAGGCGTGTTCGCCGTTGGCCAGCAGGTAATACACCAGCAATTCTTCGGTAAACGGCTCAAGGTTCTTCGGCAGTTGGGCGAAGAACACCCCGAGGTTCTCCAGCACTCGATTGCGTGACAGCGGCTTGCCCGCCTCTTCGACACGAATGCCGGCGCCATCGATCAAATACAGCTTGCCGTCTTTGCGCAGCAGGTTGTCCAGGTGCAGGTCTTCCTGCCACAGGCCCTTGGCATGCATCTGGGCAATCGCGCCCAGCGCTTCGGCGAGCACGGCGGTTTGTTCGTCCGCCAACGGCGGCAGGTTTTCGACGGCGAGCCAAGCGTCGGACAGGCTTTGAGCACCCTCGATAAACTCAAACAGCAGCCAACCGCCCTCGCCGTCCTGCAAACCATCGGCCAGCAGCAACGGCGTAGTCAGGCCTTGCTCAGCCAACAGGCGTACCCCTGTGAGCTCACGCTGAAAATGCCGCGCCGCCTTGCTGCCCACCAACAACTTGGCCAACACCGGGCGACCCCGCCACACGGCGGCGCCCACATAGCGCTGCCCCGGCAACACCCGCAGCAGGCTCAGCAACTGCAATTGCCCAGGGCCGGCGGCATCCGCCAGGTCGAGGGTCAGCGGCAGGCTGGGGGTACGCCCAGCCGTTTTCAGCTCGGATAAGCGCATCAGCGGTTCTCCTTGTGGCTGCGGCGTGCGGTCAGGCGCTGGTGCCAAGTGGCAACCAAGGCGCTGTCCTCGGGCTGCTCAAGGTACGCCGCCAGCAGTTGGCGCACCTGCGCATCCGACCATTGCGGCGCGCGGCGCAGCAGCGGTTCCAGGTCCTTGACCCGGTCACGCCAGCCAAACAGCAGCGGGCGGGTTTTCTCCAGGTCGATCAACTGCGCGGCATACCCCTCACCGGCAGGCTGCAGGAAAATATGCTTGGGGTAAAAACAGCCATGCACCTGCCCGACGCTGTGCAGATGACGCGCCAGCTTGCCGCACGCCAACAGGATCGCACTGTGCTGGGCTGCGCTCAATTGCGACCACTGCTCCAGCAACGAGTCCAGGTCATTCCAGCCATCCAGCGCACGGGTGAGCAGCATCGCCCGGCGCTCGCCCTTGACCTTGCGCTCACCGAAGAACGCCGCTTGCAGGGCCGGGATGCCGAGCTTTCGATACAGGCTGATGTTGCGAAACTCGCGGGCAAAACTCGGCTCGCCAAACGGGCGGTGCAAGGTGCGCGTGAGGTAGTTGCTCTGACGCTTGAGGTAGTAACCCTGCCCTTCAAGCTCCAGGCGATACACGCTGCTCCAACCGTCGCCGCTGGTGTTCGGCTCGTCCACCGCATCCAGTTGCTTGGCCCACAGCGCGTCGAAGGTCGCCAGGCCGTTGCGCTCAAGCAGAGCGCGGTCTTCGGCCGCCAGGAAGTCACTCATTCGCGTCCCTCGAAAAACTTCACCACATGGCGAATTCGCTGTTTGTCCGACGCGGTCAGGTGCGCGCGCTGGCGATATTGCAGGTAGAAGCGCAGGCGCTGGGTGGCCGACAAGTGATACTTGGCGACTTTGTCCAGGCAGGCCAGGTCTTTGGTGATGCGGTACTTGAGCCAGAAGCCGCGCCAGAAATCACCGTTGGGGCAGTCGATCAGGTACAAGGTACGTTGGTCGTCCACCAGCAGATTGCGCCACTTCAAGTCGTTATGGGTGAAGCGGTGATCGTGCATGGTGCGCGTGTATTCGGCGAGCTGGCGGCTGATGCCATCGACCCACCGGGGGTCTTTGAGGCGCTCATCGTGACGCTCGGCCAGCACCGACAGATCTTCGGTCTTGGGCAGTTCGCGGGTGATCATGGCGCCACGATTATAGGCCAGGCCCTTGCGGTCCAGGCCCCAGGCCACCACGTCGGCGGTGGGGATGCCCCACTTGGCGAAGCGCTTGAGGTTCTGCCATTCGGATTTCACCCGTGGCCGGCCCAGGTAACGACGCAGGCCCTTGCCGGCGCCTACGTAGCGCTTGACGTAATAATTGACCCCGCCACGCTCCACCCGGATCACTTCCGACAACGGGTCGCGGGTCAGCCGCTCGCCTTGCAGGGCGAACACCGCGTCCAGGCTTCCAAAGTCATCCGCCAGGGCGGCGTAGGCAGGTTCCAGGTTCCAACCCGCCATCAGATCGCATCCCCGTATCGTTGTTTACGCGCATACAGCTTTGCTGCCATGCGTTCCAGCGCAGACAGCAGCGCGGTTTGCTCCGCCAGGATCTGGCGCAGCGGCTGCTGGAAGTACGCCTTGAGAAAACGCAGCTTGTCGCGCTGGGTCAAGCCGATCTCCAACGCGGAGTAATACAGGCCGGCCAAGTCTTTGTTGCGCCAGCGCACGGGGATCGTTGCACGCACCTGGGCGCGGTGCAGGTCGATCACCGACAGCTTGAGGTTGTCGACGCTGATGGGCCGGTCGGTGTGCAGCAGAAAATGGCACAGGTAGCAGTCACGGTGGTTGACGCCACCGCGGTGCATCGCGCCGACGGTACGCGCCAGCTCAAGGGTCAAGGCATGCTTGATGGCCGGCACGGGCGGTTGCTTGACCCAGTCCAGGGTCAGGTCTTCCAGGCTGATGATGGGGGTCAGTTCCTGGGTGATGATGAACGAGTGCTGGTCGGCCGGGTTGCTGCCTTTTTCACCGAACGCCACGGCGGTCATGGTCGGTACGCCAAGCGCCTGCAAGCGCTGGATCGCCACCCACTCCTGGCCCGCGCCCAACACCGGCAATTTGGCAGTGACCAGGTTCTTGAGGATTTCGCCCCAGCCAATCCCACGGTGGATCTTCACAAAATAAGGCTGGCCCTCGACCACCGTACGCAACGTACGGCGAGCGGCCAGTTCGCGGAACACCTGGCCTTCCAGCTTCTCGACCTCGGCGAACGCATCGCGCCCGTTCCAGAGGGTCTTGAAGGGTTCGGCTAGAATCAACTTCATCGGTTTGGCTCCGCCAGAATCAGGTCCGCAGCGTACTGCGGCATGCTAAAGAGGTCGGCCGTCTCTGCGAAGGCCAGACCATTGCGACTCCAGGTCGCACGCGCTTGTGGGTCGTCGAGCATATCGACCAGATACTGGTTGAGCTGGGTTTGCTCGAACGGCTCGTCCAACACCCGGCCGCTCTGGGCCTTGTCGATGTAGAACGCATAGCCGCACACCTGGCTCACCAGTACCGGGAGGCCGGCGACCACCGCTTCGACCAGCACCATGCCGGCCGCCTCGTTGTACGCGGGGTGAATCAACAGGTCAGCCCCCAGCAGGAAGCGCGGAATATCATTGCGGCCCTTGAAGAACTGCACCTGGTCGCCCAGGCCCAGCGCCGCGCTCTGCAATTGGAATACTTTGGGGTCGTCCTGGCCGATTACAAATAGCCGGGTGCGTTTCTTCAGGCGCGAAGGCAGTGCGGCCAGCGCCTTGAGGCTGCGGTCGACGCCCTTGGTCTTGAACCCCGAACCGATTTGCACCAACAGCAAATCATCTTCAGCCAAGCGAAATTCAGCGCGGAACTCGGCGCGGATCTCGGCGGCGTTCGGCGGCGCGCGGCGGTCGCGGGCGATACCCGGTGGCAACAGGTGAAAACGCTCTGCCTGGGTACCGTAATACTGGGTGAACAACTGTTGCTGATGCTCGGACAACACCATGATCTGCGTCTTGGCGTTCTTATCGAACACGGCGCGCTCGTATTCGGCAAAGTGCTTGTAGCGCCCGAACCAGCGATACATCGGGTTGCGCAGGGTCTGGGCCTTGTCCTCGAACACACCGTCGGCGGCAAAGTACAGGTCCAGCCCCGGCATCTTGTTGAACCCCACCACACGGTCCACCGGCCGCTTGGCCAGGTCGGCCTGGATCCAGGCGTAGAGCTTTTCGTTGCGGCGGTGGTTGACCAAGGCCTTGACCGGCGCCACCAGCACCTCAAAGCCTGGCGGGATATCACCTTCCCAGATCAGGGTGTACACCCGAATCTTGTGGCCGCGCTGCTGGCACTCCAGGGCGATGCGCATGAAGTCGCGCTGCAGGCCACCGAAAGGGAAGTACTTGTACAGAACAAAAGCCAGTTGCATCAGTGCTGCTCCTCGGCCAGTAACAACGTGCTCAGCCGGCTTGCGACACGCTCAGGGTTCAAGCGCGTGAAGCACAGGGGCGACTCGCGCGCGATGTCGAACCGCCGCAGGTCGTCGGCAGTAGGTTGATAAGTGCACTGTTTTTGCAGGCAAGGCGCACATGGCCAGTCGCTGGCCAAGTGGATCTGGCCTTTGCCATAGGCACCGGTGAGGCCAGGGTTGGTGGGACCGAACAGGGAAATGGTCGGCACGTCCAGCGCCGCGGCCAAGTGGCCGAGGCCGGTGTCGACGGCCACGCAGGCACGGGCGCTCGCCAATATACGGGCCACGCCCGCCAGGTTGAGCTTGGGCAACACTTCGGCGTTGGGCAGGCCCAGGGCCAGGCGTTCGGCCCGCGCCTTTTCGGCGGCGTTACCCCACGGCAGCTTTACGTCCACGCCCAGGCGGCCCATGCGTTCGGCCAGCTCGCGCCAATAGGCTTCGGGCCAGTGCTTGGTGTCCCAGGTGGTGCCGTGCAGCAGCAATACGAACGGTTTTTTCGGCGGCAGGCCGAGCAGTTTTTCGACGCTCAGGCCGTAGTCGCCCAGGCGCTGGGGCAGGTCGTAGCCCAGCGCCACGGCGAACAGCTGGCGCAAACGCTCCACCGCATGTTGCCCACGGGCCACGGCCAGGCGCCGGGAATAAAAGCGCGCAGCCAGCGGTTCTCGCGCAGAATCTTTGTCGAAGCCGGCGATGGGCGCCCGCACATAGCGGGTCAGCCAGGCGCTTTTGAGCAAGCCCTGGGCGTCGATCACCAGATCATATTTGGTCGACTGCACCGCCTGCTTGAAGCGCCGCCATTCGCCGCTCTTGACGGTTTGCCAGAGGTTCTTGCGCCAGCGGCGAATCGCCACCGGGATGACCTTGTCCACCGCCGGGTGCCAAGTGGGGATTTCGGCAAAGCCTTCTTCCACCACCCAATCGAACCGAATGCCGGGAATCGCCCGCGCCGCGTCGGTGAGCGCCGGCAAGGCATGGATCACGTCGCCCAGGGATGAGGTCTTGATTACCAGAACCCGCAACTCAATGAACCTCGACCACGTCGCCCTGCAAACGCTGCAAGGCATCGGTGACCGGCTGGGGCAGCAACTGGCGCAGGCAGTTGTAGTGGCCGAAACGGCAGGTACGCTCAAAGCACGGGCTGCAATCCAGGCCCAGGCGCACCACTTCGACCTTGTCGGCCAACGGCGGAGTGAAGCCTGGGGAGGTCGAACCGTACACCGCCACCAGCGGACGGTTCAGCGCCGCCGCCACATGCATCAGGCCGGAGTCGTTGGACACCACCGAGTCGGCGCACGACAACAGGTCGATGGCCTCGGCCAGGGACGTGTCGCCACTGAGGTTCACCGCCTCTTCACGCAGGCCGGGAATCAGGCGCTGGCGGATGTCTTCACCCACCGAGTGATCGTTCTTGGAACCGAACAGCCACACCTGCCAGCCTTCGCGGATCTTCGTCTCGGCAACTTTGGCGTAATGCTCCGACGGCCAGCGCTTGGACTCGCCAAACTCGGCGCCAGGGCACAGAGCCAATACGGGCCGATCCAGGGTCAGGCCAAACTTGGCCAACGCCGCGTCGCGGGTCACCGGGTCGATCTGCAAGCTGGGGCGCGGGTACGGCTTGGGCAGTTCAGCGCCCGGCTCGTAGGCCAAAGCCATAAAGCGTTCGATCATCAACGGGTAGCGGGCTTTATCCAGGGTGCGTACGTCATTGAGCAGCACATAGCGAAACTCGCCGCGCCAGCCGGTGCGCTTGGGGATACCGGCAAAGTACGGCACCAGCGCCGACTTCAGCGAGTTAGGCAGCAGGATCGCCTGGTCGTACTGGCCGGCCATGGACTTGCCGATACGTCGGCGGGTCGCCAGTTCCAGGGCGCCGTGGCCGAGCGGGAAGCTCAAGGCCTTGCGCACCTGGGGCATACGCTCAAGGATCGGCCGGCTCCACTCAGGGGCGAGCACGTCGATCTGGCAGTCTGGATAGCGCAGGCGCAGGCACTGAAACAGTGTCTGTGCCATCACCATGTCACCGACCCAACTGGGCCCAACGATCAGAATATTCATGTAGTTTCCACAAACGATGCGGGGAGGCTTATGCCTCCCCGCCTCGATAATGACTGTAGATCGCGGTGCGCCAGGGAGCATCTTTATGTGGGAGCTGGCTTGCCTGCGATTGCATCACCTCGGTATCACTGATAAACCGAGGCGCCTGCATCGCGGGCAAGCCCGGCTCCCACATTAATCCGCATCCCATATAAAAATTGGCGTCGCCAATCAGTCGAGTTTCAATTTAAGCCCAGCGCTTGCCAGATTCGCATCACCTGTCGCCGCTCGTCGGCGAACTGGTCCCCGGCGACCGTGCCGGCCTCGTTCTGCAAAGCCTGGCGGTGCGCGGCGGAGCGGTAGGCCTTGTACACCTCACGCAGCAAATGGGCATCGGCGGCGGGCATCAGCCCGACCTGCTCCAGGCCCTCCAAAATGCGGATATTGTCGGTGTAGCGCAGCAACGATGGATGTTGCGCAGACCACGCCAAAGCCGCGTATTGCACCATAAATTCAATATCGACGATACCTCCGGCGTCCTGCTTGAGGTCGAACACCGCCGTGGCCTCGAAGGCATTGGCGCCCCTGCCGGCCGTCGTGGCCTTGGTGCCCAGGTTGTCACGCATCTTGGCACGCATCTCGCTGACCTCCTGGCGCAGCTTCTCCAAGTCCCGCTCACGCCCCAACACGTTAGCCCGTACCTGCTCGAACGCCTGGCCCACATCCTGGCTGCCCACCAGTACCCGCGCGCGGATCAGGGCCTGATGTTCCCAGGTCCAGGCTTCATTTTGTTGATAGCGATCAAACGCCCCCAGGGAACTCACCAACAAGCCCGATGCGCCGGAAGGTCGCAGGCGCATATCCACTTCATACAGCTGGCCGGAGTTGGTCTGGGTGGTCAGCAGGTGAATGATGCGCTGGCCCAGGCGCGTAAAGAACTGCGCGCCATCGATCGGCTTGGCACCGTCCGTCTCGGCCTGGGGGTCGCCGTCATGGATGAACACCAGGTCCAGGTCCGAACCATGCCCCAGTTCGATGCCGCCGACTTTCCCATAACCGACAATGATGAAGCCAGGATCGCACAGGGTGCCGTCCAGTCGCTGCGGCGAGCCGTGACGGGCGACCGTCTGGCGCCAGGCCAGGGCCAGCACTTGTTCAAGAATGGCTTCGGCCAGCCAGGTGAGGTAGTCGCTGACCTTCATCAACGGCAGGCTGCCGGCGATTTCGGAGGCAGCCACCCGCAGGCGGTGCGCCAGTTTGAAATGGCGCAAGGCTTCCATCTGTTGCTCAAGGTCATCTTCGGGAATGCGCGTGAGGCGCTCGCGCAACTCCGCAGCCAGTTCCGGCGCCAGCGGCGGCTTGAACAAGCGGCCTTCGTTGAGCAATTCATCCAGCAACAGCGGGAAGCGGGTGATCTGTTCGGCGATCCACGGGCTGGCTGCGCACAAGGTCAGCAGGCGGCGCAGAGCGTCAGGGTTCTCGGTGAGCAGCACCAGGTAGGCCGAACGCCGGGCCACGGCTTCCACCAGCGGCAACACGCGTTCCAGCACCAGGTCCGGGTTGGCATGTTCAACGGCCTGGGCCAGCAGGCGCGGGATAAACGCATCCAGCCGCTCACGCCCCAGACGCTGCATGGCGCGCAACTGCGGGCTGGCGCGCAGGCTGGCCAAGGCCTTGAGGGCCTTGGGGGCATCGGTGAAACCGCCTTCACTCAATTGGCGGCACGCGGCGTCGTCATCCTGGGATTCCTCCCACAGCGGCAACCATTCACCACCGACCACCAATTCGCTTTCTTCGCCCTCTTCTTCATCAGGGTCGGCAATCACTTGGCGAAAGTGCCAGTCCACACGGCCACGCCAGTACATCAGGCGCTCGTGGAACGCCGCCCAGTCACTGAAACCCAGCATAAAGGCAATGCGCGCCTGGTCTTCGGGGCTGTCCGGCAGCATTTGCGTCTGGCGGTCGGCAATCGCCTGGATCGCATGTTCGGTGTAACGCAAAAACTCGTAACCGCTGCGCAGCTCGCTGATCACCGCCGCGGGCAAATAACCCTGGCCTTGCAGGGTGCCCAGCACGTTCAACAGCGGGCGTTGCTGCAGGCTGAGGTCGCGGCCGCCATGGATCAACTGGAAGGCCTGGGCGATAAATTCCACCTCACGAATGCCGCCCGCGCCCAGCTTGATATTGTCGGCCATGCCCTTGCGCCGCACTTCCTGCTGGATCAGTTGCTTCATGGTGCGCAGCGCTTCGATGGCCGAAAAGTCCAGATAACGGCGATAGACAAACGGGCGCAGCATGTCGAGCAGTTGCGCGCCAGCCACCTGGTCGCCGGCCACTACCCGCGCCTTGATCATGGCGTAGCGCTCCCAGTCCCGGCCCTGGTCCTGGTAGTACTGCT
This sequence comes from Pseudomonas sp. AP42, assembly GCF_001728935.1. Taxonomy (NCBI): domain Bacteria; kingdom Pseudomonadati; phylum Pseudomonadota; class Gammaproteobacteria; order Pseudomonadales; family Pseudomonadaceae; genus Pseudomonas; species Pseudomonas sp. AP42. The sequence goes on along the minus strand of NZ_LYSO01000046.1, from coordinate 20,911 downwards.
CCAGCGCGTTGAAGCTGAGCACCAGCGCGCCGGCCGAACCGTAGGGACGCAGGCGCATGTCGACGCGAAAGACAAAACCGTCGACGGTCATCGGGTCCAGGGCCTTGATCAGTTTTTGACCCAGGCGAATAAAGAACTCCTGATTATCCAGGGCGCGCTTCACGCCTACCGTTTCGCCGCCTTCGGGATAGGCGAAGATCAGGTCGATATCCGACGACAGGTTCAGCTCCACCGCACCGAGCTTGCCCATGCCGAGGATGACCATGTGCTGCGCCTCGCCGCTGCGTGCGCCAGTCGGCGTGCCGAATTGGGCGCAGTGGCGCTGGTACAGCCATTGATAGGCCTGGTCGATGCAGGCGTCGGCCATGTCGGACAGGTCGCGACAGGTTTGCACCAGGTCGGCCTGGCGTGTGAGGTCGCGCCAGATGATGCGCACCTGCTGGCGCGTGCGCTGGCGGCGCAGCACGCGGCCCAGCTCGTCTTCTGTTTCGGCCTGTTGCACGGCACCGGCTATCTGGCTGCACAGCTCGCCGGGCGCAAACCCGCGGTCCAGCTCGCCCCAGGCCGCTAGCTCAAGCAACATCAAAGGGTCACGAACACTCTGTTCAATGACGAAATCACTGGCGGCGCATACGCGGGCGAAGTCGGCCCACCGTTGCGGCGTCCACGCAGAAAGGCCATGATCGTCGTCCAGCGCGGCCACCGCGTCACGAAATGACTGCTCGGCCCGGTTGGCGTAAGGCAACAGAATGGCCGGCAGTTCGGCCAGCGTTGGAAGGCTCATGGTCTATCCTTGATCGGCGTGTAAATGGCGTGTAGTTGTGAAGGCAAGAGCCATGCTCGGTGAAGGACTGTCGAACAAAGGTTAGAAATAGCTGAAATTAAATTAATCTTGGCAGGCAACATCAAAGTTTCACCTTTTCTTGTTCGCAATAGACCAACAATAACGATTATGCTCACCAGCAAGACCGAGCCATACGCTCAGTCTTGTGTAGTTTTACTACTCGTATATACATTCGAAAGGCTGAAATGGCCGACGATTTGTAGTAAAACTACAGGACGCCGAAGCAACCTTCGGCCATCCAAGAATTTATGTCGTCTGCCCACAAGGCCAGTCGCAAACTTCAGGCAACCGATTCTGGTAGCCTTTCCGCCCTGGAGCAAGCCATGCAAGACCTCGATCCCGTCGAAACCCAGGAATGGCTGGACGCCCTGGAATCGGTTCTCGACAAAGAAGGCGAAGACCGTGCTCACTACCTGATGACCCGTATGGGCGAACTCGCGACCCGCAGCGGCTCGCAACTGCCTTACGCCATCACTACGCCATACCGCAACACCATCCCCGTTACCCACGAAGCACGCATGCCTGGCGACCTGTTCATGGAACGCCGCATTCGCTCGCTGGTACGTTGGAACGCCATGGCGATGGTAATGCGCACGAACTTGAAAGATTCGGACCTGGGCGGTCACATCTCCAGCTTCGCTTCCAGCGCAACCCTGTATGACATCGGCTTCAACTACTTCTTCCAGGCCCCGACCGACGAACACGGCGGCGACCTGATCTACTTCCAGGGCCACACCTCGCCAGGCGTCTACGCCCGTGCGTTCATGGAAGGTCGCATCAGCGAAGAACAAATGAACAACTTCCGCCAGGAAGTCGACGGTCAGGGCCTGTCGTCCTACCCGCACCCTTGGCTGATGCCTGATTTCTGGCAGTTCCCGACCGTTTCCATGGGTCTGGGCCCGATCCAGGCGATCTACCAGGCACGCTTCATGAAGTACCTGGAAGCCCGTGGCTTCATCCCTGAAGGCAAGCAGAAAGTCTGGTGCTTCCTGGGCGACGGCGAGTGCGACGAGCCGGAATCCCTGGGCGCCATCTCCCTGGCTGGCCGCGAGAAGCTCGACAACCTGATCTTCGTCATCAACTGCAACCTGCAGCGCCTCGACGGCCCGGTTCGCGGCAACGGCAAGATCATCCAGGAACTCGAAGGCGTGTTCCGCGGTGCTCAGTGGAACGTGACCAAAGTCATCTGGGGCCGCTTCTGGGACCCACTGCTGGCCAAGGACGTCGACGGTATCCTGCAACGTCGCATGGACGAAGTCATCGACGGCGAGTACCAGAACTACAAAGCCAAAGACGGCGCGTTCGTTCGTGAACACTTCTTCAACACGCCTGAACTCAAGGCGATGGTTGCCGACCTGTCCGACGACGAAATCTGGAAGCTCAACCGTGGCGGCCACGACCCGTACAAGGTCTACGCGGCGTACCACGAAGCGGTCAACCACAAAGAACAACCGACCGTCATCCTGGCCAAGACCATCAAGGGTTATGGTACCGGTGCCGGCGAAGCGAAGAACACCGCGCACAACACCAAGAAAGTCGATGTCGACAGCCTGAAGTTGTTCCGCGACCGCTTCGACATCCCGGTCAAGGACGAAGAGCTGGAGAACCTGCCGTTCTTCAAGCCAGAGCCAAACAGCGCCGAAGCCCGCTACCTGAGCGAGCGTCGCAGTGCACTGGGCGGTTTCGTGCCACAGCGCCGTGCCAACAGCTTCAGCGTACCGACGCCAGACCTGAGCACCCTCAAGGCTATCCTTGACGGCTCGGGCGACCGTGAAATTTCCACCACCATGGCCTTCGTGCGTATTCTGGCGCAGCTGGTCAAGGACAAGGACATCGGCCCGCGCATCGTTCCGATCATCCCGGACGAAGCCCGTACCTTCGGTATGGAAGGCATGTTCCGTCAGTTGGGCATCTACTCCTCCGTCGGCCAGCTCTACGAGCCAGTCGATAAAGACCAGGTGATGTTCTACAAGGAAGACAAGAAGGGCCAGATCCTCGAAGAAGGCATCAACGAAGCAGGCGCCATGAGCTCCTTCATCGCTGCCGGTACTTCGTACTCCAGCCACAACCAGCCAATGCTGCCGTTCTACATCTTCTACTCGATGTTCGGCTTCCAGCGTATCGGCGACCTGGCCTGGGCCGCTGGCGACAGCCGCACCCGTGGTTTCCTGATCGGCGGTACCGCCGGCCGTACCACGCTGAACGGCGAAGGCCTGCAACACGAAGACGGTCACAGCCACATCCTGGCTGCCACCATCCCGAACTGCCGCACCTTTGATCCAACCTACGGCTATGAGCTGGCGGTGATCATCCAGGACGGCATGAAGAAGATGACCGAAGAGCAGCAGGACGTTTTCTACTACATCACCGTGATGAACGAGTCCTACCAGCAGCCAGCCATGCCGGCCGGTGTGGAAGAAGGCATCATCAAGGGCATGTACCTGCTCGAAGAAGACACCAAGGAAGCGGCGCACCACGTACAGCTGATGGGCTCCGGCACCATCCTGCGCGAAGTGCGTGAAGCGGCGAAGATCCTGCGTGACGAGTTCAACGTCGGTGCCGACGTGTGGAGCGTTACCAGCTTCAACGAACTGCGCCGTGACGGCCTGGCCGTGGAGCGCAGCAACCGCCTGCACCCTGGTCAGAAGCCAGCCAAGAGCTACGTCGAAGAGTGCCTGGCCGGCCGTAAGGGTCCAGTCATTGCCTCTACCGACTACATGAAACTGTTTGCTGAACAAATTCGCCAGTGGGTCCCGTCCAAGGAATTCAAAGTCCTGGGCACCGATGGTTTCGGCCGCAGTGACAGCCGCAAGAAGCTGCGTCACTTCTTCGAAGTCGACCGTCACTTCGTGGTGTTGGCAGCCCTGGAAGCCTTGGCTGACCGTGGTGAGATCGAACCTAAGGTGGTGGCTGACGCTATCGTCAAGTTCGGGATCAACCCGGAAAAACGCAACCCACTGGACTGCTGAGGAGATTTTTTGTGAGCGAACTCATTCGCGTACCTGACATCGGCAGCGGTGAAGGTGAAGTAATCGAGCTGTTTGTGAAGGTCGGCGACACCGTCGAAGCCGACCAGAGCATCCTGACCCTGGAGTCGGACAAGGCGAGCATGGAAATCCCTGCTCCCAAGGCCGGCGTGGTCAAAAGCCTGAAAGTGAAGCTGGGCGATCGCCTGAAAGAAGGCGACGAACTGCTGGAACTGGAAATCGAAGGCGCTGCCGATGCAGCCCCTGCGGCCGCGGCTCCGGCCGCTGCTGCACCTGCACCTGCTGCTGAAAAGCCTGCCGCTGCCGAGGCTGCTCCAGCCCCGGCCGCTGCACCTGCCGCCGCGACCGTCCAGGACATTCACGTCCCGGACATCGGCTCGTCGGGCAAGGCCAAGATCATCGAGCTGCTGGTCAAGGTCGGCGATACCGTCGAAGCCGACCAGTCGCTGATCACCCTGGAGTCCGACAAGGCCTCCATGGAGATCCCATCGCCGGCAGCCGGCGTGGTGGAAAGCATTGCGGTCAAGCTCGAAGACGAAGTCGGCACCGGTGACTTCATCCTCAAGCTCAAAGTACAAGGCGCTGCACCGGCCGCCGCACCAGCACCCGCTGCTGCTCCGGCGGCCAAGGCTGAAGCGGCGCCTGCCGCTGCTGCCCCTGCGCCGGCCGCAAAAGCCGAAGCTGCGCCAGCCCCTGCGGCGGCTGCACCTGCGCCAAGCGGTGCCAAGGTTCACGCCGGCCCAGCCGTGCGTCAGTTGGCCCGTGAATTCGGCGTCGAGCTGAGCGCTGTTGCAGCCAGCGGCCCTCACGGCCGTGTGCTGAAGGAAGACGTGCAGGTTTACGTCAAAGCCATGATGCAAAAAGCCAAGGAAGCTCCGGCTGCCGGCGGCGCTACCGGTGGTTCGGGCATTCCGCCGATCCGTACCGTGGATTTCAGCCGCTTCGGCGAAATCGAAGAAGTGCCGATGACCCGCCTGATGCAAATCGGCGCGGCAGGCTTGCACGCCAGCTGGCTGAACATCCCGCACGTGACCCAATTCGACCAGGCCGATATCACCGACCTGGAAGCGTTCCGCGTTGCGCAGAAAGCCGTGGCCGAGAAGGCCGGCGTGAAGCTGACCGTGCTGCCACTGCTGCTCAAGGCCTGTGCACACCTGCTCAAGGAACTGCCGGACTTCAACAGCTCGCTGGCGCCAAGCGGCAAGGCGATCATTCGCAAGAAGTACGTGCATATCGGCTTTGCGGTCGACACCCCGGATGGCCTGCTGGTACCGGTCATCAAGAACGTCGATCAGAAGAGCCTGCTGCAACTGGCTGGCGAAGCGGCCGCACTGGCTGCCAAGGCCCGCGACAAGAAGCTCACCCCGGACGACATGCAGGGCGCCTGCTTCACCATCTCCAGCCTCGGCCACATTGGCGGCACTGGCTTTACGCCAATCGTCAACGCGCCGGAAGTGGCGATTCTGGGTGTGTCCAAGGCCACCATCCAGCCTGTGTGGGACGGTAAAGCGTTCCAACCCAAGCTGATGCTGCCACTGTCGCTGTCCTACGATCACCGCGTGATCAACGGCGCCGCGGCTGCGCGCTTCACCCAGCGCTTGAGCCAGCTGCTGAACGACATCCGCACCATCCTGCTGTAAGTCGCAGGGCCTTCCTGTGACCGGGAAGGCCCTTGCCACACCGATTTCCGAGCGCCACGCTCGTACCTCAACCCCGCCACTTGGCGGGGCTTTTTTTGCCTGTGTTTTTGTAGGAGCGAGCTTGCTCGCGAAGATCGTCAACGATGACGCGGGTCTTCTGGATAAACGCGGTGCCCTGGCGTTTTTCGCGAGCAAGCTCGCTCCTATAGAGGACAGGCGTGAACCATCGATCACCCCAATTACAGAAAACCCTCGCGCGGCCGATAACAGGCTTATAGCACTTAGCCTTCATCCTCTCTTGTCACTGCGTGCTGCATGATGCAACCTTGCCGCAGTCGACAGTCAAGAGGGCGTGAGCCCAGCGCAGTGCGCATTTTCCCAAGCGAGTTTCCCCATGAAAAGCCAACCCGATGTCGCCCGTATGGCGGCCGAGGTAGTGACGCAATTACCGGTGCCTTCGCGCCTCGGTATGCTGCGTTTCGAGCGGCTTAATGAGGCAAGCTGGGCCCTGCTCTACCTCGACCCCAATTGCGAGCGCCAGTTCGGCCTGCCAGCGGTTGAACTCTGCGCCTTGATCGGCACGCCCTACGCCAGCCTGATGGAACCCCAGGCGCGCTACCAGTTGCACGATGCGATCCAGCAGCAACTGGCCCACAGCCCCCATTATCTGGTGCGCTACACCCTGCACACCCATGACGGCCCGCTGAGCGTTTTGGAGATGGGCGAAGCCTACAAACAACACAACCGCCACCTGGTGCGCGGCTACCTGATGGTGGTTGAGGGGCTGTTCAGCGAGACCAGCACGCCCGCCCCGACCGTCGACCTGGAAAACCAGAACAGCCGCCTGCAAATCGCCCTGGAGCTCAACCAGCGAGCGCAGCAGGAACAGTTGCAGCACCTGGAGCGAGTACGTGCCCAGCAGGAGTTGATCCTGCTGCTGGCGCGCCAGCGCTACACCACGCCCAACTCCCTGCAAGAAGCCGCTGAGCTGATCACTCGCAGCGCGTGCGACATCTACCAGATCGACTGCGCCAGCATCTGGAACCTCGAAGGCCATCACCTGGTACCCATCTCGGCCTATCACCGCGCCGATCAACAACACCACCTGCCCGAAGCCATCGACGCCAGTGGCTTCCCGGATTACCTGGAAGCCCTGCATTCGAGTCGCGCCATCGATGCCACCCACGCCCTGCGCGACCCACGTACCCGGGAAATGGCCGAAAGCCTTCGCGCCAAGGACGTCCACGCGATGCTCGACGCCAGCATCCGTGTCGACGGCCAGGTCGTCGGCGTGCTGTGCCTGGAACAAGGCGGCAGCCCGCGCGCCTGGCAGTCCGATGAGATCGCGTTCGCCGGCGAGCTGGCAGACCAGTTCGCCCAGGTCATCAACAACCACAACCGCCGCACCGCCACCAGCGCCCTGCACCTGTTCCAGCGCGCCGTGGAACAAAGCGCCAACGCGTTTTTGCTGGTCAATTGCGATGGTGTGGTGGAGTACGTCAACCCTAGCTTCACCGCGATTACCCAGTACAGCGCCGAAGAAGTCCACGGCCATCGCCTGGCCCAACTGCCGGCCCTGGAAAACCTCAGCGAATTGCTGTTCGACGCGCCCTCGGCCCTGGCCAAAAGCAACAGCTGGCAAGGTGAGTTCAAGAGCCGCCGCAAGAACCTGGAGCCCTACTGGGGCCAGCTGTCGATTTCCAAGGTGTATGGCGACAACCGCGAGTTGACCCACTACATCGGCATCTACGAAGACATCACCCAGACCAAGCTGGCGCAGCAGCGCATCGAACGCCTGGCCTACACCGACAACCTGACCAACCTGGGCAATCGCCCGGCGTTCATTCGCAACCTCGACGAGCGCTTTGCCCGCGACAGCGATAGCCCGATCAGCCTGCTGCTGGTGGACATCGACAACTTCAAGCGCATCAACGACAGCCTCGGCCACCAGACTGGCGACAAGTTGCTGATCAGCCTGGCGCGCCGCCTGCGCAACAGCTTGAGCAGCGGCGGCAGCCTGGCGCGCTTTGCCAGTAACGAATTCGCGGTGCTGTTGGACGACGCCGACCTTGAGACCGGCCAGCAGGTGGCCAGCCAGTTGCTGGCCACCCTCGACAAGCCGATGTTCGTCGACAACCAGCTGATCAGCGTCACCGGCTCCGTGGGCCTGGCCTGCGCGCCGCTGCATGGCCGCGACCCGCAGACCCTGATGCGCAACGCCGGCCTGGCCCTGCACAAGGCCAAGGCCAATGGTAAGCACCAGGTGCAAGTGTTCACCGAAGCGTTGAATGCCGAGGCCAGCTACAAGCTGTTCGTGGAAAACAACCTGCGCCGTGCCCTGACCCAGAACGAGCTGGACGTGTTCTACCAGCCCAAGCTGTGCCTGCGCAGCGGTCGCCTGCTGGGCATGGAAGCGCTGTTGCGCTGGAACCACCCGGAAAAAGGCATGATCCGCCCCGACCAGTTCATCAGCGTGGCTGAAGAGACCGGGCTGATCATCCCCATCGGCAAATGGATCGCGCGCCAGGCTTGCCGCATGAGCCGGCAATTGACGGCCGCAGGCCTGGGCAACTTGCAGGTGGCCATCAACCTGTCGCCCAAGCAATTCTCCGACCCGGATCTGGTGGCCTCGATTGCCACCATCCTCAAGGAGGAAGAGCTGCCGGCCAACCTGCTGGAGCTGGAGCTGACCGAAGGCCTGCTGCTGGAAGCCACCGAAGATACGCGCCTGCAACTGGACCAGCTCAAGAGCTTCGGCCTGACCCTGGCGATGGACGACTTCGGCACCGGTTACTCGTCGCTGAGCTACTTGAAAAAATTCCCCATCGACATCATTAAGATTGATCGCAGCTTTATCCACGAAATCCCGGACAACCAGGACGACATGGAAATCACCTCGGCGGTGATCGCCATGGCCCACAACCTCAAGCTCAAGGTGGTGGCCGAAGGCATCGAGACCGCTGAGCAACTGGCGTTCCTGCGCCGGCACCGTTGCGACGTGGGCCAGGGCTATCTGTTCGACCGCCCGATCCCGGGTGCCGAGCTGATGCAGAGGCTTAAACGCTACCCACGCGGGCCAATCGCCTGACAGCGCTGTAACACTCGGGCACACTGGCTGTCTGACAATTTACTGTTACTCAACCTGACGAGAGGACTGATCATGGTCTTGCGCTCGGAAATTCTGGTGAACAAAAACGTGCTGCCTACTCAAGAACAAGCTCTGCCTGGTCGTGAAACCCCGATGAAGTTGCCGGAAACGCACTTCGTCAACGGCAACCCACTGCTGGGCCCGTTCCTGGATGACGTCGGCTTTGCGATCTTCGGCCTGGGCTGCTTCTGGGGCGCGGAACGCAAGTTCTGGCAGCGCGATGGCGTGGTCAGCACCGTGGTCGGCTACGCCGGCGGCTTTACGCCCAACCCGACTTATGAAGAAGTCTGCTCGGGCCTGACCGGCCACAGCGAAGTGGTGCTGGTGGTGTATGACCAGGCCAAGGTGAAATACGAAGACCTGCTGAAAATGTTCTGGGAACTGCACAACCCGACCCAGGGCATGCGCCAGGGCAATGACATCGGCAGCCAGTACCGCTCGGTGATCTACGCCACCACGCCTGAGCAACTGGCAGCGGCCAAAGCCAGTGCCCAGGCTTATCAGCAAGAGCTGAGCAAGGCCGGCCTGGGTGAGATCACCACGGAAATCGAAGAGGCCCCGACCGTGTACTTCGCCGAGGCGTATCACCAGCAGTACCTGGCGAAGAATCCCCAGGGTTACTGCGGGATCGGCGGCACTGGCGTGACCTGCCCGATCTAAGGTCAACATAAAACCAAATGTGGGAGGGGGCTTGCCCCCGATAGCGGAGTGTCAGTTACGGATGTAATGGCTGATACTCAGCAATCGGGGGCAAGCCCCCTCCCACATTGGTTTGTGTTTGGCCGCAAAGGCGGTTATTCGGCGATGAGCCAATCCATCTGCCAGCCACCCTGGGTCTGGCCCAGTTGCTTGGACAACCACGGCAGCAACTCACGCAGTTCCTCTTCCAAGCCCCACGGCGGGTTGGCAATCGCCAGGCCCGAGCCAGTGAGGGTATTGGGCGTGTCCAGCGGATGCACCAGCAACTCCACACGCAGCAGCTTCGGCGCACCGGTACCGGCCAGGTCCTGGTAGAAACGGCGCAACATGCGTTGGTCTTTCACCGGGTACCAGATCGCCGCGACCGTCTGGCGCATACGGCTGACGGCTTCCTTGAGGGACGCCGCGCAACGCTGCATTTCGTCGAGCTTTTCAAACGGCGGGTCGATCAACATCAGCGCGCGCTTTTCCGGCACCGGCAGCAAGGCCCGTGGCACGTGCCAGCCTTCGCCCAGGTGCACTTTGACGCGGCGATCACCCTTCATGTTGTCCTTGAGCAGCACGCCATCTTCCGGGTGCTTCTCATTGAGCAGCACACGGTCCTGGGGCCGCGTGAGGCGGCGCGCCAGTTCCGGTGAGCCGGGGTAGTAGCGCAACTGGCCATCCGGGTTCATCTCGTGCAGCACGCGCATATAGTCGGCGGTGAGCGGCGGCAGGTCGCTTGCGCCCCACAGGCGGGCGATGCCTTCCAGGTACTCACCGGTGCGGTTGGCCTGGTTGCCCTGCAAGTCGTACAAGCCAATGCCTGCGTGAGTGTCGAGGTAGGCGAACGGCTGTTCCTTGCGCGACATCAGGGCGATGAGGCGGGTCAAGGTCAGGTGTTTGAAGACATCGGCATGGTTGCCGGCGTGAAAGGCGTGACGATAATTCATGGTTGCTCCTGCGCAGGGGGCGAAGTTTACCTTCTACCGACGCAAAGATGCAGGGCCGCACGGCAGGCGACATGGATGTCACGCTATCACCAGGGGCTCAACCGAGTTGCGAGGCAAGGTAATCAGCCAATGCGCCATGGCTGATTTGCGGCCTGCGTGTGAAGTAGGCGACCTTGTGCTGCAAGGTGGCTGGCGTAAACGCAGTGTAGAGGTCAGGACGCTGCTCCTGGAGCCATTGCAGCAGGTTGTCGACCAGCACCTGCGGTGACTGCTGGGCCATGTGCGTCAGCAAGCACGCCGGTACCTGCCACCAGGGGCTGGCTGGGGCCGCAGCGACTGACCTGGGCGCCACGGACAGCGGCTGGCCGTTGACCAGGTAGCGCTGGAACACCGGCAACACGCGCGCCGCCTCGTCGTCTAATGACTGCCACATCGGCAAAAGGTGCGCACCGTCCCAGAAACGCAAAAACACCGGCTGGTTTTCCGGCAGGTACACCTGGGTCAAGCCCTGCAAATGCGCGATCACTACCTCCAGCGGGCTTGATGAGACCGCCAGCCAGCCCCAATCCGTCGCTTGGGTGGTGGCTATCCACTCGAGAAAGGCACTGCCCGGCTTCACGACGCCAACGTAGGGCATGACCTCATCCCAGTCAGCGTAGGCCGTGCCCGCCCAGATCGGTCGCGGCATCTTTGCAGCGGCCCTGGCTTGCCAGGCGGCGAGCGGCTTGGCGTCGCTGGCATTGCCCAGCACGGCGTACAACTGTTCATCTGGCTGCAACGGGTATTGCGCCAGCCAGGCACTGGGCGTCAAGGGTGCAGGCATCAGGACGCACTCCGCACATGGGCGCCGATGTCACACTGGCCGTTCTTGCAGCGCTCGCATTCTTCGCAGAACAGCGCGCTGCGTTTCAGGCTGACCACTTGTGCGCGGCTTAACGGCGCGGGCACCACCGCCAATAAAGTCTCGTTCAATCCAGGCATCAACGGCGCCGGTGTCGGGGCAGGTGCGCTGCCGAGCTGAATCGGCACGCTGCTGAATATCCCGCCCGCCGATAACGTGATCGACTGCCCGCCCGCCTGGATCGTCACGCTGGCACCCGCATCAATGATGATGCTTTGCCCGGCGCCCAGCGCAATGGTCTGCCCGGCCCGCATGTGCTGCGAACCGCCGACCACCAGATGGTCATCCTGCTTGAGTTCCGTCAAACGGTTGCCGTGGGTGATGCGCTGCTCCTGGCCCTGCAACTCATGGCGCGACTCCCCGCCCACCTGCACGCGACGCTGGTTATCGACCTGTACCTGTTGGTCATGCAGCACATGCTGGGTCCAGTCGCGCTGGGCGCGCAGGTAGATCTCTTCGGCGCCCTTGCGGTCCTCGATACGCAGTTCGTTGTAGCCGCCACCGCCCGGGCTGCTCTGGCTACGCCAGAGACTGCGGGTCTTGTCCGCTGGCAGGTCGAGGGGCACAGGCGTGGCGGCGTTGGGCAGGCATCCCACCACCAGCGGCATGTCCATGTCGCCATTGACGAACCCCACCAGCACTTCCATGCCCACCCGGGGGATCAGCACCACACCATAACGGTCATGGGCCCAGCCACTGGCTACTCGCAGCCAGCAACTGGAGTGGTCGTTGTGCTCGCCGACACGATCCCAGGCCAGTTGCACCTTGACCCGGCCGTACTCGTCACAGTGGATCTCACTGTCAACCGGACCAGTGACCACCGCGCTTTGATACCCCGATACCGTCGGGCGCGGCGGCTCCGGCAAGGGCGGACGAAACACCGCATCCCATGGCGCGGCGACAAATGCGTTGCGATAGCCCTGGCGCAGTTCCCCTCCGTCCTCCTCGGTGACCGCCTCCTCCAGCACCTGGGGCTGCTTGCCTTCATGGCGCACCTGCGTCACCAGCCACAAGTCATTCCAGTCCTCGCGGGGGTGCTCACGTAGCTGCAAAAACCGGCCACTGGCCAACGCCGGCTCATCGCCCTGGCCGTGGGCGCTGCGATAGTCGCTGCGGTGCCGCTCCAGGCCACGCTGGGCTAGGCATCTGCCCTGGGCTCGGTCGGAAAAGTTGCCGGGGTAGTGCTGCGCCTCAAGCTTGGGCAATGACTCGTCGACGGCTGCGCCTTCTAGCTCGACATGGGGTTTGCGAAAGTCGTAATCGCGCAGGTTCAGCGCCGTGGTCCGGGTCGCCAATTGCAAGGTGAAGCGCTTGATCGCGGGGGTATCGGCCACCATTCCCGAACCTGGCCGGTAAGGCGTGGGCTGATCCATCTGGGCAAACACCGTCTGGTCATCGCCAAACACCAGCAGATGCCCTTCGGGGGAGTGCTGGAAGTGATAGTGAATCCCCAGCTCGGCACACAGGCGCTGAATGAACGCCAGGTCGCTCTCGCCGAACTGCACGCAATATTCACGCTCCGGGTAATCACCGCTCAACCGGAACTCAAAGCGGTCACTGTGAATCCCCTGCCCAGCCAACACCTGAGCAACAATCTGCGGCACCGTCTTATGCTGAAAAATGCGCTGGTGGCTGCTGTGTGCCAGGTACGCCAGATGTGGCGCAAGACTGAGCTGGTAACGCGTCAAGCGCCGGCCCGAGTCGCCCTGGGCAACCCGATACACCAGGCCATGAACGCCATGCCCCTGCTCATCGAAGCCCAAGTACACCTGGCGATGCAGCAAGCCCTCCAGGTCGATATCCGGCTGCTCGCAGACCAGCTCAAGTTCAAACCGGTAAGGCTGGCTGATGGCCTCGGTGCCGTTGAACGCGAACACCTTGAAGTCACTGGGCGACCCATCCAGGGCCAGGGTAAATGCAGGTTGGTTGGCAGGAGCGAACATCCGGTGTTTCACTGCAAAGGGTGGGCGGTCGATTCTGCACCAGCTCGTAGCCGGCCTGAACTCATGCCGGTTAAATCAGTAAGGTCCTACCACCGTCTTCATTTGATGGGGGGGGGGTAGCCACGTGCTGAAGCCCCATTGCGCTAAAAATGCACACGTCTGACAGAATATTACGGCAGCCCAGTAGCCTGTTTCCCAAACGTAAAAACACCCCCCCGAAACGCCCCTCCATAACCACGACACCCTCTCATCACCTGTTTAAATTGCGCAGCCATGTTCATTCAAAAGGAATGTTTTCATGGCAGGCAATCGCCACTCTTCGAGCCGATCACTATTGCTGGGGAATCTGTAATGTCCCAGCCCTATGCGTTTATCAATGACCAGCAACAAACCTCTGTGGAACTCAAGGCCAAATTACGCTTAGGAAAGCACGCCGAAGCCAAGTTCGACGCGCTCAACGCGCACATTCGCAATGTGGTGGTGGTACCGGGGCAACTCGTCATTATCGGCGACGACACTACCGCAGCCTGTACCCTGGAAGAGTCACGCTTGATGCGAGCCGCCTGGGATATTCGCCACAGCGTGATGGCCGAAGGCGGGGATGCCTTTGCAGTGCACAACTATGATTTGCTGCAAACGCTGCTGGGGTATACCTCACTGGGTATAGGCACGGCAGGTGATGCCTGGAGCAAGCATATGCAAGACATTGCAAAAACCCTGGAAGAAATTGATGCCCTGCATAAACAGTCACTACGCCGGGGCGGTGGTGCCGCCAAAGAGGAGTTTCTCGCACGACGCCGAACACTGTTTGCAAGGCTGGACGCTCAACTGCGTGGTTTTGCGCGTTATGGCACGGGGCTGCGCAATGAAGGCTCGATCAAGAAAATGCTAGGCGTCTCGACCAGAAGCTATTTGCATACGGGGGAGATAAGCCGGTATCAAGAGACCATCGCACGGATTTCGAAGACGGCGAAGCTGCTTAAAAACGGGACGCCGTTGGGGATAGCATTGAGTACGACGGTGACGGCGCTGGAGATAAAAGAGGCGTGTTCGACCGGGAGAGAGGAGCAGTGCAGGAAAGCCAGATATGTAGAGCTGGGAAAACTGAGCGCAGGAGTTAGTGGAGGCTTAGCGGGTGGTTTTGGCGGGACAGCACTGTGTATTTTTTTATTAGCTCCTAGTACTGGCCCAGGGGCTCTAGCCTGTATGTTAGTTGCCGGGGGCCTCGGCGGGGCAGCAGGAGGGCATTTTGGCGGCACGGCTGGCGAAAAGGTAGGTGAGTTTTTGTATGAGTATTGAGGCGTTCATGAATTGGCCCCCAATCATATTGGTCGCCATTAGCTCAATATCTGCAGCAATCATCTCAAACATACTTATGTTCTTTTTGTGCTACCGAAAACTCGAGACCATGGAAGCGCTCCTGGACAAATGTCGCCTGGTCGCCGTCCACAGCAGTTATTTGAGAAATTCACCAAGGGAAAGGATAGCGAGGCTTTGCGCAGTATATTGCGTCATTGCGCTACCCCGATTTAATGCTTGGCGAGGCGTCGCTGACCTAGAGCAGGCGCGGGCCTTTCCACGTCAAACAAAGCTTCTGCTCCATCTAACGTTCTTTCTCTGCACGCTCGGCTTGTCAGGGATGGTCGCCATCTCCTTTATTGATCCAGTAAAGTAAAAAAGGCCCGCGATCATAATACGCGGGCCTTTTGTTCATCCTCTAAGCGCTGAGCGCCCAGCGAATTACTTGTTCAAGTTGTAATCTTTTTCCGCAGCATCAAAACGCTCGACCATACCCACCGTCGGTGCGCCCATCTTGCTCACGAAGTAGATCGCCAGGCTGGCGAAGATGAAGCCTGGGATGATTTCGTACAGGCCCAGCAATTCGAAGTGTTTCCACACGATTACGGTGATCGCGCCGACCAGGATGCCGGCCAGTGCGCCGTTGCGGGTCATGTGTTTCCAGATTACCGAGATCAGTACCACAGGGCCGAAGGCTGCACCGAAACCGGCCCAGGCGTAGCTGACCAGGCCCAGTACGCGGTTTTCCGGGTTGGCGGCCATGGCGATGGCGATCAAGGCCACGACCAGAACCATCAGGCGACCGACCCATACCAGTTCACGCTGGGACGCGCCCTTGCGCAGGAACGCCTTGTAGAAGTCTTCGGTCAGGGCGCTGGAGCACACCAGCAATTGGCAGCTCAGGGTGCTCATCACCGCCGCCAGAATGGCTGACAGCAACACACCGGCAACCCATGGGTTGAACAGGATCTTGGCCAGTTCGATAAACACACGCTCTGGGTTTTCAGTCACCGGGCCTGCCACTTCCGGGTGCGCCGAGAAGTAAGCGATACCGAAGAAACCCACTGCCACGGTGCCGCCCAGGCACAGGATCATCCAGGTCATGGAAATACGACGCGCCTTGGCGATCGACTTCACCGAGTCCGCCGCCATGAAACGCGCGAGGATGTGCGGTTGGCCGAAGTAGCCCAGGCCCCAGCCCATCAGCGAAATAACCCCGATGAAGGTGGTGTTTTTCAGCATGTCGAAGCTGGTCGGGTCCTTGGCTTCAATGGCCAGGAAGGTGGTGTCTACACCGCCGGTGGCCAGCAGCACGATGATCGGCGTGAGGATCAGCGCGAAGATCATCAACGTGGCTTGTACGGTATCGGTCCAGCTGACTGCCAGGAAACCACCGATGAAGGTGTAGGCAATGGTCGCTGCAGCACCGGCCCACAGCGCGGTCTCGTAGGACATGCCGAAGGTGCTTTCGAACAGGCGGGCGCCGGCGACGATGCCGGAGGCGCAGTAGATGGTGAAGAACACCAGGATCACCACGGCGGAGATGATCCGCAGCAGGCCGCTTTTATCTTCGAAGCGGCTGGAGAAGTAATCCGGCAGGGTCAGGGCGTCGCCGTTGTGTTCGGTCTGCACGCGCAGGCGGCCGGCCACGAACAACCAGTTGAGGTAAGCACCGACGATCAGGCCGATGGCAATCCAGCTTTCCGACAGACCGGACATGTAGATCGCGCCCGGCAAGCCCATCAACAGCCAGCCGCTCATGTCGGAAGCACCGGCGGACAGAGCTGTCACCACGCTACCGAGGCTGCGACCGCCCAGGATGTAATCGGAAAGGTTGTTGGTGGAGCGATAGGCCATCAGGCCGATCAGCACCATTGCTGCGATGTAGATCACGAACGTGATCAGGGTTGGATTACTAACGCTCATAGGAGTGACGCCCTGGCTTTGTTTTTATGTAGCGACGGTCATGGGGACGGCCACCCGTGGATAACCGGATAGACGAACCTGCATGCCGCGCATTTATGACTGGCGTTTCCCCAGGAAAGCCGCCAGCCGATGAACCCACCCACAGGGTTGGTTGCACCTTGGTGCGCGAATGCTATTCAACAAAGCAAATAAGGTGCAACCAGTTTCTGCCGATTAAGTTGCACCCAAGTATGTTTTAGGACAAACGCGCTTTTTTTTGCTCCTTTTCGGAGCAAGAACAGCCGATCTCAGAAGCAAATGCACCAGCGCGGAGCGGATTCGGTCGTGTGTTTATTTTTTTCCGATCAAGCGTCGAACATTTAACCAACAAAAGGGTTGCACCCGGTTGCACCTCGGGATGGGCAAAGCTAATCTTGCCGCCAGCAGATGCCACTCGGTAGTGGCACCCATGAGGATAAAAAAATGGCAACGACCACCCTTGGGGTCAAACTCGACGACCCGACCCGCGAACGCCTTAAGGCCGCCGCGACCTCCATTGATCGCACGCCGCACTGGCTGATCAAGCAGGCGATTTTCAATTACCTGGAGAAACTCGAGGGTGGTGCAACCCTGTCCGAGCTCAATGGCTTGAGCAGCAAGGAGGCCGATGATGCCGGCGAGGTCCAGGCCGACCACGCCCACCAGTGCTTCCTTGAGTTCGCCGAGAGCATCCTGCCGCAATCGGTATTGCGTGCCGCGATCACCGCCGCTTACCGCCGCCCCGAGCCGGAAGTGGTGCCGATGCTGATCGAACAGGCGCGCCTGCCAGCCCCGATGGCCGAAGCCACCAACAAGCTGGCCGCGAGCATTGCCGAAAAACTGCGCAATCAGAAGAGTGCCGGCGGCCGTGCCGGTATTGTTCAGGGCCTGCTGCAAGAATTCTCCCTGTCGTCCCAGGAAGGCGTGGCGCTGATGTGCCTGGCCGAAGCGCTGTTGCGCATCCCGGACAAAGGCACCCGCGATGCACTGATCCGCGACAAGATCAGCACCGGCAACTGGCAGCCGCATTTGGGCAACAGCCCATCGCTGTTCGTCAACGCCGCCACCTGGGGCCTGCTGCTGACCGGCAAGCTGGTGTCGACCCACAACGAAGCAGGCCTGACCTCGTCCCTGAGCCGCATCATCGGCAAGAGCGGCGAGCCGATGATCCGCAAGGGCGTCGACATGGCCATGCGCCTGATGGGCGAGCAGTTCGTGACCGGCGAAACCATCGCCGAAGCTCTGGCCAATGCGAGCAAATTCGAAGCCAAGGGCTTCCGCTATTCCTACGACATGCTCGGTGAAGCCGCACTCACCGAACACGATGCCCAGAAGTACCTGGCGTCGTACGAACAAGCCATTCACTCCATCGGCAAAGCCTCCCATGGCCGCGGGATCTATGAAGGCCCGGGCATCTCCATCAAGCTCTCCGCCCTGCACCCGCGCTACAGCCGTGCGCAGTACGAGCGCGTGATGGACGAGCTGTACCCGCGCCTGCTGTCGCTGACCTTGCTGGCCAAGCAGTACGACATCGGCCTGAACATCGACGCCGAAGAAGCCGACCGCCTGGAGCTGTCCCTGGACCTGCTCGAGCGCCTGTGCTTCGAGCCGCAGCTGACCGGCTGGAACGGTATCGGCTTTGTGATCCAGGCGTACCAGAAGCGTTGCCCGTATGTAATTGACTACGTCATCGACCTGGCCCGCCGCAGCCGCCACCGCCTGATGATCCGCCTGGTAAAAGGCGCGTACTGGGACAGCGAAATCAAGCGCGCCCAGGTCGAAGGCCTGGAAGGCTACCCGGTCTACACCCGCAAGGTGTACACCGACGTTTCCTACATTGCCTGCGCACGCAAACTGCTGTCGGTGCCGGAAGTCATCTACCCGCAGTTCGCCACGCACAACGCCCACACCTTGTCGGCTATCTACCACATCGCCGGTCAGAATTATTACCCCGGCCAGTACGAGTTTCAGTGCCTGCACGGCATGGGTGAACCGCTGTACGAACAGGTTGTAGGCAAGGTTTCCGAAGGCAAGCTGAACCGTCCGTGCCGTGTGTACGCGCCGGTTGGCACCCACGAAACACTGTTGGCTTACCTGGTTCGTCGCCTGCTGGAAAACGGCGCCAACACCTCGTTCGTCAACCGTATCGCTGACCAGTCCATCTCGATCCAGGAATTGGTAGCCGACCCGGTGGCCAGCATCGAGCAAATGGCAACCCAGGAAGGCGGTTTCGGCCTGCCGCACCCGCGTATTCCGCTGCCGCGTGACCTGTATGGCAGCGACCGCGCCAACTCGGCCGGTATCGACCTGGCCAACGAACACCGGTTGGCGTCGCTGTCCTGCGCCCTGCTGGCCACCGCTCACAACAACTGGAAGGCCGCACCGATGCTCGGTTGCGCCGCCAGCAATGAAGCGGCCCAACCGGTGCTGAACCCGTCCGATCTGCGTGACGTGGTCGGCCAGGTACAGGAAGCCACCGTCGAAGACGTCGACAACGCCATCCAGTGCGCCATCAGCGCCGCGCCGATCTGGCAGGCCACCCCGCCCGCCGAACGTGCTGCCATCCTGGAGCGCGCCGCCGACCTGATGGAAGGCGAGATCCAGCCGCTGATGGGCTTACTGGCCCGTGAAGCCGGCAAGACCTTCGCCAACGCCATCGCCGAAGTGCGTGAAGCCGTGGACTTCCTGCGTTACTACGCGGTGCAGGCGCGCAACGACTTTACCAATGACGCCCACCGCCCATTGGGCCCGGTGGTGTGCATCAGCCCGTGGAACTTCCCGCTCGCCATCTTCAGCGGTCAGGTAGCTGCTGCACTGGCTGCCGGTAACCCGGTGCTGGCCAAGCCTGCCGAGCAGACGCCGCTGGTGGCTGCCCAGGCCGTACGCATCCTGCTTGAAGCTGGCATTCCGGAAGGCGTGCTGCAACTGCTGCCAGGCCAGGGCGAAAGCGTCGGTGCCCGCCTGGTGGGTGATGATCGCGTCAAAGGCGTGATGTTCACCGGCTCTACCGAAGTGGCGCGCCTGCTGCAACGCAATGTCGCCGGTCGCCTGGATGCCCAGGGTCGCCCGATTCCGTTGATCGCCGAAACCGGTGGCCAGAACGCGATGATCGTGGACTCCTCGGCGCTGACCGAACAAGTGGTGATCGACGTCGTGTCGTCGGCCTTCGACAGCGCCGGTCAACGTTGCTCGGCCCTGCGCGTACTGTGCCTGCAGGAAGATTCAGCAGACCGTGTGGTCGAAATGCTCAAGGGCGCCATGGCTGAATGCCGCCTGGGCAACCCGGAACGCCTGTCGGTGGACATCGGCCCGGTGATCGATGCCGAAGCCAAGGCTGGTATCGAGAAACACATCCAGGCCATGCGCGACAAAGGCCGCAACGTTTACCAAGTGGCGATTGCCGACGGTGAAGAGATCAAGCGCGGCACCTTCGTGATGCCGACCCTGATCGAGCTGGAAAGCTTCGACGAACTGCAACGCGAGATCTTCGGCCCGGTACTGCACGTGGTGCGCTACAAGCGCAAAGAGATCGACCAGCTCATCGGCCAGATCAACGCTTCCGGCTACGGCCTGACCCTGGGCGTGCACACGCGCATCGACGAGACCATCGCCAAGGTGATCGACAACGTCAATGCCGGTAACGTCTACGTCAACCGCAACATTGTGGGTGCCGTGGTCGGCGTGCAACCGTTCGGCGGCGAAGGCCTGTCGGGCACTGGCCCGAAAGCCGGTGGCCCGCTGTACCTGTACCGCTTGTTGTCGACCCGTCCTACCGATGCGATCGAGCAATCCTTCGTACGAGGTGACAAGTTGGCCGCGCCGGACGTGCGCCTGCGTGATGCCATGAGCCAATCGCTGACCACCCTGAAAACCTGGGCCGACGGCCATAAGTTCAGTGAATTGAGCGCCCTGTGCACGCAGTTCGCCGCCCAGTCGCAAAGCGGTATCACCCGCCAACTGGCCGGCCCGACCGGCGAGCGCAACAGCTACGCCATCCTGCCGCGCGAGCACGTGCTGTGCCTGGCCGACGTGGAAGGCGACCTGCTGACCCAACTGGCGGCGGTATTGGCCGTCGGCGGTTCGGCGGTATGGCCGGAAACCGAGCTGACCAAGGCCTTGTTCCCACGCCTGCCCAAAGAGATTCAGGCGAAGATCAAGCGCGTGGCCGACTGGACCAAGGACGACGTGGTGTTTGACGCCGTGCTGCATCACGGTGATTCCGACCAACTGCGTGCGGTGTGCCAGCAAGTGGCGCAGCGCGGTGGGGCGATTGTTGGGGTGCATGGTATGTCGCAAGGCGAAACGGCGATTGCGCTGGAGCGTCTGGTGATTGAGCGTGCGTTGAGCGTTAACACTGCTGCAGCGGGTGGTAACGCCAGCCTGATGACCATCGGCTAACTGACACAGTGCAGTAAAAGTGTGGGAGCTGGCTTGCCTGCGATAGCGGCCTGCCAGCCGAAGCCTATCTACCTGACACCCCAACGATCCAACTGTGGGAGCGGGCTTGCTCGCGAAGGCGGTCTGGCAATCAACGCAGTTGGATTGTGTACATATCCATTCCTGGGGTAACGGCC
>NZ_LYSO01000045.1:0-44254 GCF_001728935.1 Pseudomonas sp. AP42 | reverse complement strand
TGCTGTTGCTGTTGCTGTTGCTGTTGCTGTTGCTGTTGCTGTTGCTGTTGCTGTTGCTGTTGCTGTTGCTGTTGCTGTTGCTGTTGCTGAAGCCTGAAAGTCAACCGTCTTGAAGTGACAATGGGCTAATAAGGTCTTATTGAAAATCTTGAACCGGAGAAATCACTTTTCTCAAAGCTGCAGCTCTCCAATATATATTGATCGAAAATCGGATCGGAGCGATTCGCATCTTTTAATTTACAATCGATAATCCGTTTTTTTTCAAAACGCGTTTTTTTAGGTAACACGAGCCCGTCCTGCTGTATGCCGGACATCACGGCTGATGGCATTTTGTCACTCGCCATAGTGTCTATTCATAATCTGCCCAGTCCCCGTAACGCCGCTGATGGGCGCGTATTATCTAATTAGCCTGTCCCACTTTTTACTGGTAACGTTTGGATTAAGTTTGAAGTAATTCATAAGTCTACTTTCCTCAAAATCTGATTAAGCGTGGAGGTAGGGTCCAGTGCCTCCTTCCTAAGCTCTGCGAGCTCGGCCTTGAATTGATCCGGGCCTTTTCGGCTCGCATTTTGCAATCGTTTATAAATCTCTGCATGCATTCCCTCGGGGTGCGGACCTTTATGTCGGTTAACGGGGGCGGATTTATTTGATCTTTAGCATTCACTTGACAGGTGTTTATTAAATAAAGCCGTCTTCTTGTTTGCCGCAATTACCCGATAAGTTTGTAGTAGGCGCTTCCGTTCGTTGCAAGAAAGTCTTGCAGCTCAACATCGTCAACTGATGAGCCTTCCTGAGATGTCATCCATGTGTTGTCTTCTATCCAAAACGAATCATCATTGGCTTGAATGAGTATTTGAATTTCAGTTATGAACTTCCTCATAAAAAGCTCAAAGCACGAAGAGATGACGGTGACTTGCTCGGGTTGGTCGGGGGTGTAGTAAGCGATGAAGTGGGAGCCTTTTTTATTTTTCAAATCCAGATAGCCGAACGCATCTCCGGCACTGGTGCCCGCGAATGCCCAAAATTTCATGGCTAATGAATTGTCTGCTTGCCAGAAATCCATAACATTTTCATAAAGGTTCAAGCCCAGCTCGCGGTTTTTGAAACCTAAAAAACAGTAATCAAGAATAGACGCCCCGTTGGTCTCCATCAGGAACGCCATGTACTCCTTGTCAAGCCCCCCGGTGACTTTTCCCATGTTTTTCAGAACAACCATAGTGCCATATGATCTAAATAGCTTAATCTTTTCAGGGTCGGTTGAGAGGTTTTCAATGCTTGAGACTATGTCTTTCATGGTTAATTAACCTTGTTAATATGTTCGGCGATGACTTTGTCGATTTCCATCGCTTTTTTCACGATTTGGGCACGGGTTGGCTTAGGGTTAGTTTTCCGGAAGCTTGCCCACATTGGACTTACTATTTTTCTGTGAACGTTTCTTGGCAACCCTTGCAGGTTTGACAACGAAGTTCGCATGGATTCAGGGAACAACTTTTTAACGCCGATATACATCTGAGGAATTCGATGATGCACTTCCATTTTCAGACGCCCTCTGAATTTCTTCATTCGGGCGTATGCTTTGAAATAAGGTCGCAGGTGACATTTAAGACCCTCAGGGTCTATCCAAGCAATAGGGTTGGGCGCATAGACGTATAGATTCTGCCCACCCAACAGACCAATCGGGTCGGGAGTCGTAAATCGTCCTATATCGGGATCATAAAACCTGAACGTATTGAAATGCAGCCCTGTCTCCCGGTCCAGATACTGTCCTTGGAGCCGCAGGTTTTGCTCTTCAATATAGTAAGGCTCGCGCACCTCCTCCACCGTGTTGCCCCATACCGTATACGTCGCACGCCAAGTGTCACGTCCGTCTGCTTCTGTCAGACGTTCGGGTAAACCGTTGAGGTCGTTGTGGTAATAGCGAATTTTTTGCGACGGGCTGACACCGTCCACGCGGGCTAAAGGCTCGCTTCCTTCTTCCTCATAGACATAAAGGCTGGTCTGGCTATGTTTGTGCTCCTGCAACAGCCTCAATCCATCCCAGGTAAATCGCGTCACGCCCAATCGATAGCCATCGTTGTCATGCTCGGTTTTTTCGACGCGACGGCCCAACGGGTCGTACGTCATTCTGACTACACTGCCGTTTGCATTGTGCACTTCGACCAGTCGGCTTTCAGCGTCGTAGGCAAAACGCTGTAAGCCGCGCGCAGCGCTACGCTTTTCAATCATTCGTCCAAGAGCGTCGTACGTATAACGTTTGTCCTGAAATGTCAGCAGGCGGTTATGTCGTACCAGACCGCTTTGTTGTGGTCCGTCCAGCAGGTTGGCCGCAGCATCATAGGCATAGGTCTCGCTCCGTCCACCCCATTGGCTGACGAGGATGCGTCCGGAACTGTCGTAGCCCAGATACTCTTGACGATCATGCTGGCGGTCAACACGGCGGCGTCCGATCAGGTTGTCGCTAGGATCGTAGCTATAGTCGGTCTCTACCAGTGGTGGCAGCTGCCACGGCTGATCGATGCTGCGACGCTGGCGCGAGCGGACCCTTCCACTTCGATCATAGGCGGTACTCGTCTTGAGTTGACCCTGGGTACGCTGCACCTCGCGATGCAAGCGATCACGCTCGAAGTCGCTGATAACCTTTCCATCGAGATTCAACTGATGCAGGTGGCCACTGCCGTAATACAGGCGGTTCAGCCATCGACCATCAGGCAAGCCGGTTTGAATCAGATTCCCCAGTTCGTCGTAACGATGCTGCACAGATCCTGCCGAGCTTTTCTCCTCAAGGAGCTGCCCCATGGCGTCATAGCTGAAGCCAAGTGATTGCTCACTACCATCAGGCGCCGTGAAAGTAACACCGACCAGTTGGTCGTTGAGGTCGTGCTCGTAGCTGGTGGTACCGTCCGCAGTTATTTTGCTGACCAGGCGTCCCACGGGATCTCGCTGAAACTGATGTGACAGCGGCGCTACCGGCTCACCTTCCGTCCCCGGCAGGTAGTCAACGGCGACGACATCATCCAGCGGATCATAGGTGTAGCAGCGCCGGCTTTTATCCAAGTCTTGCTGCTGCACCATGCGGTCGGCTGCGTCCCACTCAAAGCGATAACTCTCACCGTTCTCGTTGGTCAGCTTGCTCAGACGTCCGTAGGCATCATGATCGAACATGACCGAACGGTTATGCGCGTCCCAGCGCTGTTTGACCAGACCGCGAATGTCATAGGCATAGCGTGTGGTGCTACCGGCAGGGTCTACGTGGGCAGTCAGATAACCATTTGCGCTGCGTTGGAATTGTTCGACGCGGCCGTCCGGAAGCTTACATTCCAGAAGCAGCGCCTGAGGGCCGTATCGGTAACGCACCGATTCACCTTCGGCATTGGTCTGCACGACCAGATTGCCAAACGCGTCATATTGATAACGCGTCGAATAACCGGAGCAATCGACTTCTTCGACCAGTTGGCTCCACTCGTTCCAATGCAATGTTCTGGTTTTTTCCGTCGCATCGATGATGCGCACCGGCTGTCCGAAGCCGTCATAGACATAGCGCGTGCGGTTGCCCAGTGGATCGACTTCCTCAATGCAGTTGCCACGTTGGTCGTAGCGGTAATGCCAACTATTGCCCGCAGGGTCGGTTTCAATCTGAGGCAATGCCCAATGCGCAAGCCATTGTGTGCCACGGGTCCTGCCCAGCGGGTCGGTCACTGTACTCAGGTTGCCGGAGTCGTCGTAACAGAAGCGCCATCTGCCGTTCTTTGGGTCAATCGCGCCTGCAAACTGGCGATCTTCGTTCCATTTGAATTCCCAGATATCGCCCGCGTTATCAACGTATCGGGTGATCTGATATTGCGGGTTCCAATGCCGAGTGCTGACGCGCATCAACCCATCGGTGACGCGTGTAATGCCCGCATCCAAGTCGTAGTCGAAGGTGTATTCATCGCCCGCATCTGTCCAGTGCCGACTGACGCGCCATTCCTGGCCGTCTGGTCCAGGTACTTGAGCCCATTGGTAGAAGCAACGCAGACCACTCGCCAATTGGTGCTCGACCATGCGTCTGCTGCTGTCGTAGGCAAAGCGTCGTAGGGTCGTGCCCTGGGCATCCAATACTTCGGCAAGATCGCCGTTGCTGTCATAGTGATAACTGACAAGTACGTCGCTGCGTGCATTGAAATGGTCCTGGCGCAGGTATCGCCGCTCGATGTGGCTCACACGACGCGGATGCTGAGTTGTATAACTCAACTCGACGTGCATGAAATCATGGGTGTCACGCAAGCGGTGAAGCCTTCCCTGGGCATCGTAATCGAGAAAGATCCGCCCTTCATTGCGATCACCCAGCAGGTGCAAGCGCATCCGTGAGTTGTTCTGCGGGTCGATTTCGAACAGCCGATACAGACCGTCGATGCTCTCGATCAATACTGCGCCATCACCGCTGCGTCTCACCGCGAGGCCTTCGCCGGGATCGAACGCGCCACCGGACAACGGGATATAACCGATCTCCAGGCGCCGTCCCTGCTCATCGATATAGAAAAGGTTTTCATCGGCATCTATTTCGACGGACACCTCATAGTCGACGCTCCAGCCTGCGCCGAAGAGGCCATCGCGACGTGTATCGAGACTGTTGTAGAAACGTTGCCAATCGATAGGGAGCAGACCGGGCAGAACAAAGTCCAACTCCTCCTCTTCGCCCAGTACCTTGGCCCCCGTCGCGCTGTGCACCGGATTGGGCGAGCCATTCATGGCGCTCTTGAGTGCCGAGGTGACCTTGGCGGTCCCGTAAGAGATCGCGCCACCCACCAACGCACCTCCGATCATGCACGGCAGCTTTGTCCAGAAACATTTCAGGTTGCCGCGCAACGCCATCACCACGGCAATCGCCAGCCCCACCCCCGGCGTTTTCCCGCTACGAATTTCCTGCACCACAATGGTCTCGCCACCAATGCGCACATCCGGCGAAATCAGGCCCTCAGCCGTTCCAATCTTGGCGTCACAGGTACTGCGATCACCGCTGCGTGCGGCAGGCTGCCCGTTGATAAACACCGAGCTGGAACCCTCGGCAATGAACTGCAGCGGCATAGGCGGATGCTTGTTGCATGCCACGGTGTCCAGCGGGCACGGCTCGGTGCCGGGGGCGGGCGAGGCGACGGTTGGGCGCCACATCTGCGAGAAAAACTCCCCGGCCATGTCCAGGAAGCTGGGTGCCGGCGGCTCGCTGGGCGCGACCGGCACGGCGGTCATCTTGCCGGCTGCACGGGCAGCTTTTTTGCCATTGATAAACACGTTGTGCGAGCCGCTGGTGATGAATGCATCGATCACCGGCGGGAACACCCAGTTGGCGGCGGACTCGCACCAACTGGATATCTTCAAGTCCGCCCCCGTGAGGCCAGCGGTAATACCGACGACCGCGCCCACCACCAACACCAGGGCAACGCCACCGGTGGCGATGGTTGCACCAGTCGCGAGGAACACCGCCCCGGCAACGGCCAGGCAGCCCACGGTGGTGATCGCCGCATAGGCGGCCACTTCCAGCACACCACCGAGAATGTCGGCCATGACCGAGGTGTGCAGCAGTGCGTCGCCTTCGCGGGCGGCCCAAAGATCCTCACTCATTGCTCAGGCTCGACTCAAGGCGTGGCGAGAAAGTTGAGTGTGCTTTTCAGCGTTGCCCAGTGCGCCGCCTCGGCCGGGCCCAGGGGCTGGGCCTTGACGTAACTGAGGGCGATCAAGCGACGCGTGCCCGGTATCTGCATGGCCAGCTGATATTGGTAAATGTTGTCGCTGCCTTTGCTGAAGTGGTTCTGCACTTCAAACGCGTCGATGTCCTGCGCCGGGCCGACCTTGACCGCTTGCGCCGGGGAATAGCGAAGGTCCTGGACCTGCTGTTCAAGCTTTTTCAGCTGGCCTTCGAAATTGCTTTGCAGGCTCTCGCCATCGGCCAAGGGGCTGCGGCTCACCACCAAGGTGGTGCCCAGCTTGGCGAACTTGAGGATATTGATCGAAGTGTCCTGTACCTCGACATCGGGCAGGGTGAATTGGGCTTCGTTGATCAGGTAGTTCATGGTGGCGAAATCTCGTTATTGACCAGCACCGGGCTTACCGGGAAATTTTGATTCGACGGCGGACTTGATCGTGCTTTGCACGCCTTGGGCACCGGGCGATGTGCCCTTATCACTGCCCAGGTTGATGTCCAATTTGCCCTTCGTCTGGATCTTGCTGCTGCCGCTGGAAAACAGGTTGAACGAGCCACAGGTCATGTTGATGTCGCCGCCTGCTTTGAGCTCGATCACGCTGTCGCCGCACACCAGGCGAATACTCTCGCCGGCCTCGATGGTGTAACTCGTGGCGGCGCTGTCGGACTTGGCACCGCCCACGATCACCGTGTCGTTGTTGCGCACGACTCGCAGACGGTTACTGCCAATGGTCACCGTCTCGTTATGGCCAATGCTTTTATTGCGGTCATGCCCCACCGAGTGGCTCTCATCCACCTCCACCACGATGTCCTGGTTACGCTCGGCATGGATATACAACTGCTCCAACCCCTTCTTGTCCTCCATGCGGATTTCATTGAAGTTGGCCGGCGTTCCGCCCTTGCTGGAGCGGCTTTTCATGCCGCTCTGGGTGGCGTTCTCTGGCAAATCGTAGGGCACCGTCTGCTCAGCGTTGTAGACGCGGCCGGTGATGATCGGCCGGTCGGGGTCGCCTTCGAGGAAGCTGACGATCACTTCCTGGCCGATGCGTGGAATCTGCATCGAACCCCAGTTCTTGCCGGCCCAGGATTGCGACACACGAATCCAGCACGAGCTGTTCTCGTTGGATTGGTCGTGGCGGTCCCAGTAGAAGTGCACCTTCACGCGGCCATACTGGTCGGTCCAGATTTCCTCGCCCTTGGGGCCCACCACCACCGCGGTCTGCGGGCCTTTGACGATGGGGCGGTGGGTGTTGGCCAGTGGGCGGAAACTCTGTTGGGCGTCGATGCAGGTCAGGCTGCTTTCAAACTGCGCCGAGCCTGAACCGCCGCCGCTTTCCAGGCTTTCCTGCACGATGAAGTAGCGGCAACCGACGATCAGGTATTCGCGGTTCTGGTCCTGGCGGCTGAAGCCGGTGAGGCTGAACAGATGGCCCGAGCCCAGGCCGCGCGCGTTGCCGCTGAACTCGATCTGTTCATGCAGGGTTTGCAGGGCTTCGATGCGGGTGCGCGCATAGTGTTCGCCGTCGGCGTTTTGCACGTACGTGCCGGGGTAGTCGTACAGCGGATAGTCACCGGCGGTGTGCGGGCGCGGCATGGCCGAGCGCACATCGATGCTCGCGCTGGGGCGCTGGAAGTCGTAGTCGTTAAGCTCCAGCGAGCCAGGCTGCACCTCCTGCGCCAGGTGCCAGTTGTGCATATGGTCGCGTTCGCGCTGTTGCTCGTCCTTGGGGTAGTAAGGGATCGACGCATAGCCGGGCACGCTGGTGTGGGCGCCATAGGCGTCGGCCAGCACCAGCACATGGCGGTCCTGTTCATGGCGGAAGAAGTAGTAGATGCCTTCCTGTTCCATCAGCCGGCTGACGAAATCGAAGCTGGTCTCGCGGTACTGCACGCAGTATTCCCACTCGCGATACGGCCGGCTGAGGGCGTCTTCGAAGTCGGAAAAACCCAGGTCACGGAACACCTGCTTGATGATCTGCGGGATGCTCAGGTTCTGGAAGATGCGGCAGTCGGAGGTTCGGCTGAGCAACCACAGCCATGGGCGCAGGGTGGCCTGATAACTGGCGAACTGGCCTTGGTCGATGTTCTGGCTGCAGCGCGCGACGATGCCATGAAAGTACCGTTCGCCACCGTCGGCCAGTTGCAGGCCGACGCTCATCGGTTTGCCCAGCAATTGGTTGAGGTCGATGTTGGCGTCCAGGGACGTCAGTTGCAGCTCATAGTTGAACAGCCGGCCCAGCTCTTCACCGCCGCCCATTTCATTGAGCAGCAGCACATCCGGCCCGAGGGGGCTGGTGATCTTGGCCAGGCGTGAGGCTTGGTTGAATAGCATCGGTAGTCCCGTAAATACCGTCATTACTGACGGAGCCGGATCAACTGTGGGAGCTGGCTTGCCTGCGATAGCGGTGGATCAGTCAACATCAATACTGAATGTCAGACCGCTATCGCAGGCAAGCCAGCTCCCACACTGACCGTATTCCAACAATAGTTATTCGGTGTCGCTGAAGTCGTAGTGCAATTCATTATCCCGACTGCTGATCCGCACTCCCGCCAATGCCTTGCCTTCCAACATGCGCGTGAGGAACTCGCGGCTCATGTCCGGCAGCAGGCTGTTGGTGAGGATGGTGTCGATCATGCGTCCGCCGCTTTCAGTCTCGGTGCAGCGCGAGACGATCAGGTCGACCACGGCGTCGTCATACTCGAACGCGACTTTATGGGTGTTCTCCACACGCTTCTTGATGCGGTTCAGTTGCAGGCGCGTGATCGCCTTGAGCATCTCGTCGCTCAGCGGGTAGTACGGGATGGTCACCAGGCGGCCGAGCAAGGCCGGTGGGAAAATTTCCAGCAGCGGCTGGCGCAGGGCCTTGGCGATTTCCTCGGGCTCGGGGATGTTCGCAGGATCCTTGCAGACGTGGGAGATCAGCTCGGTACCGGCATTGGTGGTCAGCAGGATCAGGGTGTTCTTGAAGTCGATCACCCGGCCTTCGCCGTCTTCCATCACGCCCTTGTCGAACACCTGGAAGAAAATCTCGTGCACGTCCGGGTGGGCTTTCTCCACCTCATCCAGCAGCACCACGCTGTAGGGTTTGCGCCGTACCGCTTCGGTCAGCACACCGCCTTCGCCGTAGCCGATATAGCCCGGAGGTGCGCCCTTGAGCGTGGACACGGTGTGGGCTTCCTGGAACTCGCTCATGTTGATGGTGATGACGTTCTGCTCGCCGCCGTACATGGCTTCGGCCAGAGCCAGGGCGGTTTCGGTCTTGCCCACACCCGAGGTGCCGGCCAGCATGAACACGCCAATCGGCTTGCTCGGGTTGTCGAGGCCGGCGCGGGAGGTCTGGATGCGCTTGGCGATCATCTGCAGGGCATGGTCCTGGCCGATGATGCGTTTCTTCAAGTGCTGGTCGAGGTTGAGCACAGTCTCCAGTTCATTGCGCGCCATGCGGCCCACCGGGATGCCGGTCCAGTCGGCGACCACTGAGGCCACGGCCTGGTAATCCACGGTCGGCAGGATCAACGGGGTTTCGCCTTGCAGAGTGGTGAGGCGTTGTTGCAGGTCGACCAATTGCGCACGCAATGCATCGTTGCCGCTGTCCACCACGCCGGCTTTTTCGCGCAAGGTGGCACGGGTGGCGAGCAGTTCATCCACCAAGGCTTTTTCTTCAGCCCAACGGCTTTCCAGGGTCGCCAGGCGCTCGCGCTCGGCGCTCAACAAGGCTTCGCTGTTGCTCTGGCGCGTACCCGTGGCGATGCCGATCGCATGCTCACGGGCGATGATTTGCAGCTCGGTTTCCAGGGCCTCGATACGGCGACGGCTGTCGTCCACTTCCGCTGGCACCGCGTGCAGGCTGATGGCGACGCGGGCACAGGCGGTGTCCAGCAGGCTCACGGATTTGTCCGGCAACTGACGCGCCGGAATGTAGCGGTGGGAGAGCTTCACCGAGGCTTCCAGGGCTTCGTCGAGGATCTGCACCTGGTGGTGTTTTTCCATGGTGGAAGCCACGCCGCGCATCATCAGCAATGCCTTGTCTTCCGACGGTTCGGCAACCTGCACCACCTGGAAGCGGCGGGTCAGGGCCGGGTCTTTCTCGATGTGCTTTTTGTATTCGGCCCAGGTAGTGGCAGCTACGGTACGCAAGGTGCCACGGGCCAGGGCAGGCTTGAGCAGGTTGGCCGCGTCACCGGTGCCGGCAGCGCCACCGGCACCCACCAGGGTATGGGCTTCGTCGATAAACAGGATGATCGGCTTGGGCGAGGCCTGCACGTCTTCGATGACCTGGCGCAGGCGCTGTTCGAACTCGCCTTTCATGCTGGCGCCGGCTTGCAACAGGCCCACGTCGAGGCTGCGCAGCTCCACGTCCTTGAGCGCAGGCGGTACGTCACCGGCAACGATGCGCAGGGCGAAACCTTCGACCACGGCGGTCTTGCCCACCCCGGCCTCACCGGTGAGGATCGGGTTGTTCTGGCGCCGACGCATGAGGATATCCACCAGTTGGCGAATCTCCTCGTCACGGCCCACGATGGGGTCGAGCTTGCCGCTGCGGGCCTGTTCGGTCAGGTCTACAGTGAAACGCTTGAGCGCTTCCTGCTTGCCCATCGCGCTGGGCGCCATGGCCCCGCTGGCCTCGCCAGGGACACCGGCATTGAAGCCATCGCTGGCGCTCAAGGCATTTTCCGGCGAGTCACCGACGTATTCATCAAAACGTTCGCTCAAGGCTTCGGCCTTGATTTTGTCGAACTCGCCGGACAAGCCCAGCAGCGCATGGCGCAGGCTCGGCGTCTTCAAGATGCCCAGCACCAGATAACCGGTGCGCACCTGGCTTTCGCCAAACATCAGGCTGCCATACACCCAGCCGCGTTCTACGGCCTCTTCCACATGGGAGGACAGGTCGGTGATCGACGTGGAACCGCGCGGCAGGCGATCCAGGGCTTCGGTGAGGTCGCGGGCCAGGCGTGCTGGTTCCACATTGAACTGGCGGATGATGCGGTGCAGGTCCGAGTCCTGCAGTTGCAACAACTGGTGAAACCAGTGGGCCAGTTCCACATACGGATTGCCCCGCAATTTGCAGAACACGGTGGCGGCTTCGATGGCCTTGTAGGCCACGCTGTTGAGTTTGCCGAACAGTGCGGCGCGACTGATTTCACCCATGCTCTGGATTCCTTGAGGTGGTGGCGTGGTCGGCGTAATGCCGGGCCAGGATTAGGTCGTTGGCGTCATGCGCAGGTTGGCCGAGCCAGGTGTTGAAGCCCAGGCGGAACTGGCCGTTGAGTTGCAGCGCCGGTACTTCGGGTTGTTGCAAAACCAGGTTCAAGTCCCAGTCCAATTCATGGCCCAGGTACTCCGCCACCCACGCCACCAGCTCGTTGAACGGCTGTTGGCCGGGCAGCATGCCCATGTAGTCATCCAGCGTGAGCGGGCCCAGGCGGATGCGGAATTTGTGCTGGCGGTCCCACACGTGGCTGCCCAGGCAGAAGTCCACGCCCAATTGGTTGGCGCTGACCCCCACCCGGCTGCGTTCGGGCAGTTCAAGCCATTGGCCGACATACTCTTCAATCTCTACCGGCAGGCCGAAGTACTCGCCCAGGATCGCTTTCAAGCCATCCGGGTAGCGGGTTTGCGCCGACAGATGGCCGCTGTAATGCAGCTTTGCGGTATCGGGGATCAGCCCTTGATTGAGCAGGCTCGGCATTCCGCGGCCACTCAGGGCGGCGAGGCGGGCGGACCAGTAGTCATCGTCCGGGCGGTCATGGCTGACGGTAGGCCGCGCCTCGGCCCAGGCCCGATAGAACAGAGTCAGCAGGCGATGGTGGAACACATCCAGGAACTGCTTGCTGGTGCTGTCGGCGTTGTTGCGCTGGCGCTCGCGCACGTACTCGGTGATGTGCAGCGGCAGCGGGCCGTTGGGGCCGCCGAGGCCGAAGAAGAACTGCTCCAACCGCGCCGGCTTGCCATCGCCTCCTGGCTCGACCGAGGCAAGGGTGGCGGGTGCGAAGGTGCAATCGGCCTGCTGCCCCAGGCGCAGCGGATCATCGGCCAGGCGCAGGGAATGGCCCAGGCGTGGCAGCTCGGGCGTTTCGCACTCGATGCGCCGCAATGCCTGGAAGAAGTCATATTCCCAGGGCTCCTGGTGCATCGCGTCCAGGGTTCTCACAGGGTCGGACGCCGTCCGGGCTTGGCTTTCCATCGCATGATCTCACCGCGTTCGGTGGTACGGATCACCGTCTCGGTAAAGCTGTTGATCGACACGTAGCGTGCCAGGAAGCGCTCCAGCACCGCACCGAGCAGGAACACGCCGGTGCCGCGAAACGCGTTTTCATCGAACTCCAGGGTGATTTCCAGGCCGCGGCCAAACACAATCGGGCCCGGCATCGGCAGGCGTCGAGTCACCGCCTTGCTGCTGACTTCGCGCAGGCCTTCGATCTGCAATTGCAGGGCGGCGTCATTGCTGTCGCCGTACAGGCGCAGCAGTTCGCGCAAGGCGCCGGCGCCCTGGCCCTGTTCGCTCAAGGACAGGTAGTTGAGCGACAACTGGCTGATCAGGCGCCAGGCCTTGGCGTCATGCGCATGGCTGGCACGCGGGCGACTTGGCCCGGCGACGCACCGCACGGCCAGTACCGGCGCACTGTCGGCCAGGGTGAAGTCGGTCTTGCCGTTGCCCACGCTCATGAACAGCGGCAGGTCGCGGTTGGTGCACAGCGCCGTCACGCCCAGTTGGCGCAGGTCATGGCGATACGGTGCCTGGCGGCTGTCCACCAGGCTGACGAAGGTTTCACTGCCCACATACGTGGAGCGCGGGCCATTGCGGCGTTGGTCGCTGGACAGCACCCGCGGCTCGCGGCGCACGCTGTAATAGGCCTGGTCGCGGCCATAGCGCGACGGATCGCGCACGGCATAGAACGGCAAGAACGGCTGCTCCGGCCCGGTGCCATGGCCAGTGATGCCGCTCAAGGAATGAATCTCGAAATCCATTGGCCGGGTACGGTCGGCGATCACGTGGTGTTCATTGACCCGATCGGACAAGTGGATGCGGTCCACGCGCTTGGGGAACAGGTTGATGGCGGGTGTGCAGAACGGCAAGAACTGCGCTGCGCCGACGCTGCCTTCCAGGCTCGGTTCGTGACGGTCGAACAGCACGATCAGTTCCAGCTCCTGGGCGTCACAGCGTTTGACCGCACGGCTCAACTCGGCAAATTCAACGAACAGGAAGCGATGGGGCAGGGCAAAGTACTCCTGCAACAGGCGATAGCCCTGGAACGCCCGCGCCACCACCGGCATGGCGGCATCGGCATCGTCGAAGCCCCGCGAGCGCAACGCGCCCTGGGGCAGGCGCTCGACCCAATCGCCACCGGGCTGACGCGCAAACACCGCGCAGGCATTGCCCAGCAGTTGTTCGTAGAGGCGAAACGGTTGTTCATCGGCGCCGCTCAGGTACAGCGGCAAGGTGTCCAGGTCGAGGCTGTTGAACGGCAGCTCGGCACCGGTGCGCAGGGTCAGGCGCAGACCGGCCTTGGCTTTCGGCTCGCTGGCGGCCAGGCGGCCGAGCACGGCGGCGGGGTTGCCGAAATATTCGGCGTTGCTGACCTGCAACGGCCACAGCGTCACCGGGTGCGCGGTGCGGTACTCGCAGCAGGTCTGGGTTTCACGGCCCAGGGCGGCCCGCAGCACCGTGTCACGGGGCAACGGGAAACCGCCGGCCAAGGAGCCTTCATCGGGGTCGGTCTGCAATTGCACCACGGTCATCGACGGCGTCGGCGCCAGGTAGTGCGGGTAGGCGATTTCCAACAGGTTATGGGTGAAGGTCGGGTACTCGGCGTCGAGCTTGAGCTGCACGCGGGCGGTGAGATAGGCGAAGCCTTCAAGCAAGCGTTCGACGTACGGGTCGGCGCAGTCCATACCGGACAGGGTCAGCCGACTGGCGATCTTCGGGTATTCCTTGGCGAACTCGGCGGCGCTTTCGCGCACGTGGTGCAGTTCCTGGTTGTACAGCTCCAGCAGGCGCGGGTTCATGGGCGTCTCCGCTGGTCGGCATTGAGCACGCGCACATGGCCGGACTCCAGGTCCACGTCGGTCTGCAACAGCAAACGCAACGGCACCGGCTGTGCCCACAGGTCG
Organism: Pseudomonas sp. AP42; assembly: GCF_001728935.1. Taxonomy (NCBI): domain Bacteria; kingdom Pseudomonadati; phylum Pseudomonadota; class Gammaproteobacteria; order Pseudomonadales; family Pseudomonadaceae; genus Pseudomonas; species Pseudomonas sp. AP42. The sequence goes on along the minus strand of NZ_LYSO01000045.1, from coordinate 30,464 downwards.
CCTTCAATCTCGAAACTCAGGGCGTTGTGGTTCATCTCGCCATGGCCCATGCGCGCCTTGACCCGCAATGTGTGGCGCAAAATACGCGGCTCGAAAGTGGCGATGGCCTGGTAAATCAAGGCTTCCAGGGCTTTGATATCAACGCTCGAAGCGCTGTTGCCCGCCAGTGCCGGCAGGCCGTAATTGACCACCGACGTACCGGCCGGGGTGTGCAGCGTGGCATCGGTATCGAGTAACGAGGTGGTGTTAAGCAACCACGCCAGGTCACGCAGCACCGAGGCCTTCAATTGGGTCAGGGACAGCACGCGTTTGTCGGCGCTTTCCTTGGGGTTGGTCGGGTCGTCGTCGGTCAACCGGTCCAACAGGGACGGTTGCAGACGGTCGCGGGAAGCGATTTCAGTTACCACCAAAGCAGCTCCACGGACGGGTTGCGAGAGGGACACAATGGCCGTGGCACCGGGCCACGGCCACAAGGGCTATCAGCGTTTGGTGTTAGAACGGATGTTCCAGCCGAACTTGATCGCGCCGCCGTCTTTGGTGCCGTCGGCTTTCTGCGGCTGGTAGTCGACCATCACTTGGGCGAAGTTCAGGGTGACGTTTTCGGTCAGGCGATCATCGCTGCCCGAACCGCCGGTGCTCAAGGAGGTGACCAGCACTTCTTCCAGGTTGATCACCATGTACTCGACCTGGCTCTCGCCACCGGCCTTGCGCACGGTCAGCTTGACCTTGTCGATGTGCTTGCCGCTGGCGCAGTGCATCATCAGGTTGGGCGAAGCCTTGTCGACGTATTTGGTCAGCGACAGGTCCTGGATATTCACCTTGCCCGCACCACCGCCACCGCCGACGTGCATGTTGCCGGACTGGGACATGCCCCAGCTCCAGTTCAACACATCGATTTCGTCCTTGTGGGCCTTGTCCATGGACTCGCCCTTGATGTCGCCGATCTTGATGAAAATATCAACAGCCATGTTTTCTCCCTGTGTGGCTCAGGCCACGAATGTGTTGACGTCCCCAACCTCTTTAGGAGCGAGCTTGCTCGCGAAGGTCGTTAACGATGACGCTGGCATCCTGAATGAGCGCGGCGTCTTTAAGCTTTTCGCGAGCAAGCTCGCTCCTACAGGAAGCGAGCCGGTCCGGTTAATTAGGCGCTTTTTGCCGAAGGCAGCTTCGATACCAAACGCAACGACACCGTCAGCCCTTCAAGCTGATAGTGCGGGCGCAGGTAGAACTTGGAGTTGTAATACCCCGGGTTGCCTTCGACTTCTTCCACGATCACTTCGGCGGCTGCCAACGGGTGCTGGGCCTTGGTGGTTTCGGTGGAGTGTGCCGGGTCGCCGTCGACGTAGTTGAGGATCCAGTCCTGCAACCAGCGCTGCATTTCGTCCTTCTCTTTGAAGGAGCCGACCTTGTCGCGCACGATGCACTTCAAGTAGTGAGCGAAACGGCACGTGGCGAACAGGTACGGCAGGCGCGCGGCCAGGTTGGCGTTGGCGGTGGCGTCCGGGTCGTCGTATTCGGCAGGTTTCTGCAGCGACTGGGCGCCAATGAACGCGGCGAAGTCGGTGTTTTTCTTGTGCAGCAGCGGCATGAAACCGTTCTTCGCCAGTTCCGCTTCACGGCGGTCGCTGATGGCGATTTCGGTCGGGCACTTCATGTCCACGCCACCGTCATCGGTAGGGAACGTGTGGGCCGGCAGGTTTTCCACCTCACCGCCAGACTCGATGCCACGGATACGCGAGCACCAGCCGTAGTGCTTGAACGAACGGTTAATGTTCACCGCCATGGCGTAGGCGGCGTTGGCCCAGGTGTACTTGGAGCTGTCGGCGCCGTCGGTGTTTTCTTCGAAAGCGAAGGCTTCCACCGGATCGGTCTTGGCGCCGTACGGCAGGCGTGCCAGGAAGCGCGGCATGGTCAGGCCGATGTAGCGCGAGTCTTCCGATTCACGCAGCGAGCGCCAGCCGGCGTATTCCGGGGTGGTGAAGATCTTGGTCAGGTCGCGTGGGTTCGACAGTTCCTGCCACGAGCCCATGCCCATCACAGTCGGCGAGGCCGCAGCGATGAACGGCGAGTGCATGGCGGCGCAGACTTTCGACAGCTCGCCCAGCAGTTCCACATCGGGCGGCGACTGGTCGAAGTAGTAGTCACCCACCAGGCAGCCGTAAGGCTCGCCACCGAACTGGCCGTATTCTTCTTCGTACATCTTCTTGAAGATCGGGCTCTGGTCCCATGCAGTGCCCTTGAATTTCTTCAGGGTCTTGTGCAGGTCTGGCTTGGAGATGTTGAGCACGCGAATCTTCAGTTGCTCATCGCTCTCGGTGTTATTGACCAGGTAATGCAGGCCACGCCAGGCGCTTTCCAGTTGTTGGAAATCCTGGTGGTGGATGATCTGGTTGACCTGGGCGGTGAGCTTGGCGTCGATGGCGGCGATGATCGATTCGATCGACTTGATCGCGTCGTTGGACACCAGGTCGGTTTGCGCCAGGGCCTGTTCGGCCAGGGTGCGCACCGCGGTTTCAACGGCTTCGCGGGCACGCTCGGTCTTGGGTTTGAATTCTTGCAGCAGCAGGTTCGCGAACTCGCTGGCTTCTTCGGTGGTACCCAGGATCTGGCTGCCTTCGCGGGCGGTATTGTCCGTCATGATTACTGCTCCCCTGCAGGCTTGGGCGCACTGGCAAGTGCCTGAAGCAATGCCGGGTCCTTGATCGCCTTCATGATGATTTCTTCAGCGCCAGTCTTGCCGTCCATGTAGGTCAGCAGGTTGGCCAATTGGGTGCGGGCTTCGAGCAGCTGGTTCAGGGAATCGACCTTGCGCGCCACAGCGGCCGGGCTGAAGTCGTCCATGCTTTCGAAGGTGATGTCCAGGCTCAGGTTGCCTTCGCCTGTCAGCTCATTGGGTACGTGGAACGCGACGCGTGGCTGCATGGCCTTGAGGCGCGAGTCGAAGTTGTCGACGTCCACCTCAAGGAACTTGCGGTCGGCCACGGGTGCCAGCGGCTCGGCAGGCTTGCCGGCGAGGTCGGCCATCACGCCCATTACGAAGGGCAGCTGGACCTTTTTCTCGGCGCCGTAAAGCTCGACGTCGTACTCGATCTGCACTCGAGGCGCACGGTTGCGCGCGATGAATTTCTGAGAACTTTGCTTCGCCACGTTGCTGCTCCTGGTCGCTTGAGCGACGGTGTTGTTACTGCACGGTCCGGCGGCTTACTCGCTGTCGGGGCCGCGCAGGTTTTCAAATTGGGACATGCCATCGGGAATCAGATTGCGCACGATGGCCGCAAAGTCGGCATGCACCAGATTCTTGGCTCGGTTCAACAACACCGGCAGCGGGCTCGAAGGCTCGTGGCGGGTGTAGTACGCGAGGATCTTGTCGAGGCTGCGCAGCACATCGTCGCGGGTGGCGATGTCGCCAGAAGGGCGAGGGGCTGCGGGCGCGGCGGCGTAATCGACCGAGGGGGCATTGTCTTCACTGACGGCCTCGGGATCGCTGCTGCTGTCGGTGCCTGGCACCGCTTGGTTGAGCAGTTGCAGGGCCTGTTTGAGCGGCTGCTTCAAGGCGCTGAGGTCCACGCCCTGGGCGGAACCGACTTGGTCATTGACCTGTTGCTCAATGGCCTCGCACGCCGCACGCGCCGCGCTCAAGGCGTCACGGGTGGCTTGCAGTTGTTCGGGGTCGCTGTCCAGGAACGCGGCATTGAGTTGCTGGTTGCCCAACTGCTCATCGGCAAAACTCTGCAGGCCGCTGGCGTTGAGCGCTGCGCGCAGGGTCACGGGCCCGAAGGTGCGCGAGCGTGTGAGGATGCTTTCGCGCAGCAGACGGATATTGGTCTCGCAGGTCAGGCCGGTAAGGGCGTTGATGCGCACGGTGGGGTCGTTGTCATCGTCGGCATCCAGGCGCGGGTGCAGCTCGGCCCAGTATTGGCGCAACAAGGCGTCGATCAGCGTGAGGACTTCGGCCAGCCCGGCCACACCCTGGAGGGCGAGGGTGCTTTGCAGCAGAAAGTGGGTGATGCGCAGGTCTTTGCTGCGCTGCAACAGGTCGAGGCTTTGCTGCTGGATACTGCGCCACTCGGGCGGCTCAGCGGGCAGGATCGAGTCGCCCATGCTGCGTTCGGGTTGGCCCTTGGCATCACGTTCCAACTGCAGAAATTGCGCGTCATATTCCATGTCCTCGCCACAGGGCGACGTCGCGGAAACGGCGGTGAGCAGCAACGGCACATCCACTGAATTCGATCTCCTTATCGGCCCGCTGGACGGCGGGCAATGCATGCACTAGTTGCGTAATGAACTTTGCATGTTTTCTTGGTCATATACTCAGCGTGCCACTACTGCGCCATCACTGATGTTCAAGAAGTTGTGCATTTTTGGTGTAGTAGTTATGGCTTGTCAAGGTAAGCTATTCGCCCTCTGTGACAGATGTGCGGTGTTTAACAACCTGCGCGACTGGCGGGTCGAAAGGCGCGCCCAGAGCGGATTTTTGTCATGGAAGCCAGTTAAGATCAGCGATCATGCTGGTAAAAGCAGATTTTGGCGGTCGTTTGTACGACAGGACGGGACTCTCCAGGGTGGCACTGCCTCCTGGGTAGACTGCGCGCGATGTATCAGCAAGGAGGCAAGATGTCGCTGTGTTTGACTATCACTAGTTATCACAAGATCACCCCTGGGCAATGCCCCGAAAAGTCCATGGATCAGGGCGTGATGGCTATTGGCCGCAGTTCTGAGAATGACTGGGTATTGCCCGACCCCGAGCGTCTCGTCTCTTCGCAACATTGCGTTATTCAATACAAAGATGGCCGTTACTACTTAACCGATAACAGCACCAATGGTGTGGAATTGGTCAAGGCGGGTATTCGTATGCGTCGCGGTAACAGCGAGCCGTTGCAAGACGGTGAGTTGATCCGCATCGGTGATTACGAAATCCAGGCGCGTATCGATTTCAACGTGCAGGCCATCGACAGCCAGCCATTTGCCGGTGACTCACCCAACAGCTTTGAAGCGCTGATGGGCGCCGTGGTGAGCCAGCCTGCGCCCACGCCGATGATCGCCCCGCAATTCCAGGGCGCCTCGGCCATGGAAACCCTGCCCGACCTGTTCGACTTCCTCAGCCCCACCGCCGTGCCGCCGCCCACCGTGGCGGACCATGTGCCGTCCGAGCAACACGATTTTCGCCCCCCGGCTCCGGTGGCCGTACCGGCACCCGAAAAGTCGGCGGTGCAAGGCTCGGTGATTCCCGAAGACTGGGACCTGTTCGGCGACGCGCCCGCGCCCGTGGTCAATGCTGCGCCCGCCCCAGACCCGATCATCCCGCCGCCACCTGTGGTCGAGCCTGTTGCGCTCCCCGTGGCCAATGCCGAGCCACAACCGGACCTCCTGCAAGCCTTCCTACGGGGTGCGGGCCTGGACCAGTTGCGCCTGGACAAAGCCGACGCCTGCGCGCAGATGGAAAGCATCGGCCGCAGCTACCGGTTGATGGTCGAGGGCTTGATCGACGTATTGCGTGCCCGTGCCAGCCTCAAGGGCGAGTTCCGCATGCAGCAGACGATGATCCGCCCCGCCGAAAACAACCCGTTGAAATTCGCCCCGAATGCCGATGAAGCGTTACTGCTGTTGCTGCGTCATGGCAACCAGGCGTTCATGGCGCCGGACCTCGCCGTACGTGACAGTTTCGACGACCTTCGCGCCCACCAGTTGGCCGTGATGGCTGGCGTGGAAGCGGCGATCAAACACCTGCTCACGCGCTTTGAACCGGCGCAATTGGAGGAGCGCATGGGCAAGCCCGGCGGCCTCTCCAGTCTGTTCAACGGTTCGCGTCAGGCCCAGTACTGGCAGCAGTTCACCGAGCTCTACAGCAACATTTCCCGCGAGGCCCAGGACGATTTCCAGGACCTGTTCGGTCGCGAATTCAGCCGGGCCTACGAAGAACACAGTGCACGACAGCGAGGCTGAAAACGCCTCGCACTCATGGATAAAACGGATAGCTAAATACGTCATTGAGGACGCAGGATGATTCCCAGGTTTTTACTCGCAGCCGCTACCGCGCTGCTGCTGACGGCGTGTGCCAACGACGCGGTCAAACCCCAGGCGGCTGCCGAGGCCGAAGCCGACACGGCCGCCGTCGAATTGCACTTTCACGCGATTGCCGGGCTTAACCCCGGTGCCAACGGCCAGGCCGCGCCGGTGCGGGTGCGCATTTTCGAATTGAAAAACGCCGCTACCTTTTCACGCTCCGATTACTTCGCCCTGGCGGACCGTGCGCAATCCACCCTGGGCCTGGACCTGCTGGACCAGGACGAAGTGATGGTGCAGCCCGGCCAACAACTGAGCGTGCAGCGCGACCTCGACCCGTCCACGCGCCAGATCGGCCTGCTGGTGGGCTACCGCGAGTTGGACCGTGCGCAATGGCGCACGGTCATCAACGTGCCGCCGCGCCAATACAGCGAATACCAGATCAGCCTCGACGTGCATGCCGTGCGCGCCGACGTCGTGGCTTCCCCATCCAGCCCAGCCCAATAACAAGCAATCGGAGCCCCCATGTCCTGGAACAATCGCGTGGTCTGGTCGGAAGGCATGTTCATCGGAACGCAGCACTTCCAGCAGCATGACCGTTACCTGGAAAACCTGATCGACGCCCGCAGCCGCCCGTTATCGGCGGGTGCCTGGGGATTCTCCGAGCTGCTGATCGACCAGGGCCTGCTGGCCCAGGGCAAGCTGGCGATTGTGTCGGCCCGCGGCCTGTTGCCCGATGGCACGCCGTTCAATATTCCCCAGGACGACCTGGCGCCGAGCCCGTTGAACATCGACGACAACCTGCGCGACGGCCTGGTGTACCTGGCCCTGCCGCTCAAGCGCGCCGGTGCCCGTGACACGGTGGACGAGGGTGAAGCCCTGGAAGCCGCGCGCTACGTGAGCCAGGTGCGTGAAGTGCGCGACGACAACGCCCCGTTCGAAAACCGCGCACCGGTGGCCGTGGGCTCGCGGGCATTGCGCCTGCTGACAGCGCAGGATGGCATCAGCGACTACGCCGCCATCGGCCTGGTACGCATCAAGGAAAAACGCGCCGACCGTGCATTGGTGCTCGATGACACCTATATCCCGCCGGTGCTGGACGTGGCCGCGAGTAAACCGCTGACGGCCTTTCGCAGCGAACTGCTGGGCCTGTTGCACCAGCGTGGCGAAGCGCTGGCCGGTCGCGTGGTGGCTTCGGGTGCCGGTGGTGCCTCGGAGATCGCCGACTTCATGCTGCTGCAACTGGTCAACCGCGCCCAGCCGCTGATCCAGCACTTCAGCCAGTTGAGCCCGTTGCACCCGGAGCGCTTTTTTAGCGAACTGGTCAGTCTGGCCGGTGAATTTTCCACCTTCTCAACCTCCGGCCGCCGTCCCCACGAATACCCGCAGTACCAGCACGACGACCTGGCCCTGAGCTTTATGCCGGTGATGGCGGCTCTGCGTGAAGCGCTGTCGATGCTGATCGACAGCAAGGCCACGCCGATCCCTATCGTGGAGAAAGCCTACGGCATCCATGTGGCGATGCTGGCCGACAAGACCCTGCTCGACAACGCCAGTTTCATCCTCGTGGTGCGCGCCGATGTGCCCGGCGAAACCCTGCGTGCGCGTTTCGGCCAGCAGAGCAAGGTTGGCTCGGTGGAGCACATCCGCGACATGGTCAACCTGCAACTGCCGGGCATCGGCCTGCTGCCATTGCCGGTGGCGCCACGCCAATTGCCTTACCACGCCGGCAGCACCTACTACGAGCTGGACCGTGGCAGCGAGCACTGGCAGCAGCTGAATAATTCCGGCGGTTTCGCCTTCCATATCGCCGGGCAGTTCCCGGGCTTGAACCTGGCCTTCTGGGCGATCCGAGGATAATTGGCGATGCATCCCAATGATGATGACCGCACCCAGTTCATGCCGCGCCCGGGTGGCCGAGAGCCTGCACCCTCGCGTGCCGAACCTGCGCCGCTGTCAATGCCGGCTGCGCCGATCCTCACCGGCAAGAGCCAGGGCCTCAACCCGCTGGAAAGCGCCGCCGGCCCGTTGCTGGCGTTGTTGACGCGACTGCGCAACACCATCGCCCACCCCGCGCCGGCCAGCCTGCGTGCGCAGTTGCTGGCGTACCTGCGCCAGTTCGAAGAACGCGCCGAAGCCGCCGGTGTGGCACGCAATGAAGTGCTGTTGGCCCGTTACGCGCTGTGCACCGCCTTGGATGAAGCGGTGCTGAGCACGCCGTGGGGCAGCACCAGCGATTGGGGTAAACAGAGCCTGCTGATCACCGTGCACAACGAAGCCTGGGGTGGCGAAAAGGTTTTCCAGTTGCTTGACCACTGCCTGCAAAGCCCACGGGAGCGTCTGTACCTGCTGGAGCTGTTGTACCTGTGCATGTGCCTGGGTTTTGAAGGGCGTTACCGCGTGATGACTGACGGGCGTAGCCAGTTGGAAGCCTTGCGCGAGCGCACCGCCGCGGCGATTCGCAGCGCCCGTGGCGAACACGAGCGTGAGCTGTCACCGCACTGGCGCGGTGTGACCGTGGCCCGTGATCGCCTGGCGCAATTCATGCCGCCGTGGATCGCCGTGGCGATTGGCTTGGCGCTGCTGTTGGCGTTGCTGTTCGGTCTGCGCCTGAAGCTGGCCTCGGACGCCGAGCCGGTGTTCAAGAACATCCATGCCCTGGGCGAGATCCCGGTGCAGGCCATCGACCGTCCGGTGGCTCAGCCCAAAGTGATCGAACGCCCGCGCCTGGCTGGGTTCCTGGCCGACGACATCAAGGCCGGCCGCGTGGCGGTGGAAGACAAGGTTGACCGCTCTGTCGTGACCATCCGTGGCGATGAGCTGTTCGCCTCGGCCAGCTCCAGCATCGTCGATGACTACCAGCCGCTGATGCTGCGCATCGCTGACGCCATCCGCAAGGTCAAGGGCCAGGTGCGTGTCACCGGGCACAGCGACAATCGCCCGATTGCCACGTTGCGCTTCCCGTCCAACTGGGCGTTGTCCGAAGCCCGGGCCAAGTCGGTGCTGGAAATTCTGGCGGCCAAGACCGGCCAGGCCGAGCGCTTCAGTGCCGAAGGCCGCAGCGACACCGAGCCGTTGGCCACAAACAGTACTGCCGAAGGCCGTGCCCGCAATCGTCGGGTTGAAATCACCGTATTGGCGGAGGGCGTCGAGTGAAGGCGTTTTTCAGTTTCATGATTCGCTGGGTGATCCCCGTGCTGGGCCTGATTGCCCTGAGCCTGATCATCTGGTTTGTTGGCCCGCTGCTGGACGTGCTGGTGCCCGAAGGGCGCCGTTGGGCGCTGATCGTGCTGGTATTTGCGCTGTGGGTGGCCTACCGCGTGTTCCGCATCATCCAGGCCCGTCGCCAAGCCGCCGAAGTGATGCGCAGCCTGGCCGCAGAAACCCCGGTCGACCCCAACAGCGTCGCGACCGCCGAAGAGCTGTCCACCCTGCGCCAGCGCATGGACGAAGCCTTGGCGCTGCTGAAAAAAGCCAAGCTGGGCGGCGATGAGCGCCGCAACCTCTATGAGTTGCCGTGGTACGTGATCATCGGCCCACCGGGTTCGGGCAAGACCACCGCGCTGGTCAATTCCGGGCTGCATTTCCCGCTGGCGGCGCAATTGGGCGCCGGTGCGGTGCGCGGCGTGGGGGGCACGCGCAACTGCGACTGGTGGTTTACCGACCAGGCCGTATTGCTCGACACCGCGGGCCGCTATACCACACAGGACAGCAACTCCACGGTGGATAAAGCCGCCTGGCTGGGCTTTCTCGACCTGCTGAAAAAGCAGCGTGCGCGCCGGCCTATCGACGGTGCGTTTATCGCCATCAGCCTCTCGGATCTGCTGCTGGGCACCGACGCCGAGCGCGCTGCCCATGCCGCCGCGATTCGCTTGCGCATCCAGGAGCTGTATACGCAGCTGGGCGTGCGTTTCCCCATCTACCTGATGCTCACCAAGCTCGACCTGGTGCCAGGCTTCATGGAGTTCTTCGACAACCTGAGCAAGGAAGAGCGCGCCCAGGTGTGGGGCATGACCTTTGCCCTGGACGACGGCAAAAACAGCGACAGCCCGCTGGCGCACCTGCAAAGCGAATTCGCCGGCCTGGAGCAGCGCCTCAACGAACGCCTGGTCGAGCGCTTGCAACAGGAACGCGACCCGGCACGGCGCGACCTGATCTACGGCTTCCCGCAGCAGTTCGGCGCGTTGAAAGATTGCCTGCAAAGCTTCCTCGAAGGCGTGTTCAAACCCAATGCCTTTGAAGAACGCGTGTTGCTGCGTGGCGTGTACTTCACCAGCGGCACCCAGGAAGGCAGCCCGATTGACCGCCTGATCGGTGCCATGGCCCAGAGCATGAACCTGGACCGCCAGCACCTGGCGCGCCAGAGCGGCACCGGGCGCAGTTACTTCATCGAAAAACTCTTCACCGCCGTGGCCTTTGCAGAGCGCGGCCTGGTGGGGGTGAACCCGAAAGTCGAGCGGCGCCGCAAGTGGATCGCCCGTGGCGTTTTGGCGGCCACCGTCGCGCTGGTGGTGGTGGTCAGCAGCCTGTGGTGGGTGAGCTATCGCGCCAACCAGGCGTATATCGCCCAGGTCGATCAAAAGGTCGCGCCCCTGGGCCAGACCGTCCAGAACCTGAGCCCGGCACAGCGGGAAGTGCTCGCCGTGCTGCCGTTGCTCAACGCCGTGAAGAACCTGGCGGGGGATTCGCCGAGCTGGTCCGAAGGGCTGGGGCTGTACCAGGGCGATATGCTCGAAGCCGAGTCCGCCAGCGTGTACCGCAAACTGTTGATCGCCGTGTTCGCGCCACGCCTGGTGACGCGCATCGAAGAGCAACTGCACGGCGGCGGCAACTCGGACTTTCTCTACGAGGGCCTCAAGGCTTACCTGATGCTCGCCGACACCGAGCATTACGACCCGGACTTCATCAAGGCCTGGATCGCTCTGGACTGGGACCGCAACCTGCCCCGCGACCTGCCGGCCGACCAGCGCCAGGCCCTGGCCGGGCACTTGCAGGCGCTGTTCGAACGCCACCCGCCGAGCGCACGCCTGGACCCGCGCCTGATCGACGACCTGCGTCGGCAGTTGCAGCAACTGCCGGTGGCCCAGCGCGTGTACGACCGGGTCAAGCGCCAGAAACTGCCCGAAGGTATTCCGGACTTTCGCCTCAACGAGGCCGCCGGTCGCGATGCCGCGCTGGTGTTCAGCCGCAAGAGCGGCAAGCCGTTGGGCGAACCGTTGAGTGGCTTCTTCACCGCCAAGGGCTATCGCCAGGCGTTCTTGCTCAGCAGCCTGAACCAGACCGGCACCCTGGCCGAAGAGCAATGGGTGCTGGGCCATGAACAGGCCGATCAGCAGAACGTGGTGAGCCTGGCCGCTGACGTGCGCCGCTTGTACTTCCAGGATTACCAGCGCCAGTGGGACGCGTTGCTCGCTGACATCGACTTTGTGCCGATCACCAGCGTGGCCCAGGCCGCCGATGTGCTGCGGGTGATTTCCGGGCCGACTTCGCCGCTGAAAAAACTACTGATGGCGGTCGCCAGGGAAACCGACCTGCAAGCCGAAGAGCGCCAATTGGCCGCCAAAGGCGTGCCGGTGGAAGGCGGCGTGGACAAGCTCAAGGAGCGCCTCGGCAGCTTGCTGGGCGAGGTGCAACCGACGGCGAATGCCCCGGCGCCGGCGGATGATCCAGTGACTGCGCACTTTGCCGAACTCAACAGCATCGTGAGTAAAAACGAAGGCGAACCGGCAGCCATCGACGGCCTGCTGTCAGACATGAATGCACTGTATGTGCAGGTCAGCGCCATGGTCGGTGCCAGCGGCGATGCCTTGCTCGGCGAGGCCAAGAACCAGGCGGCGGCTGCGGCCACGCGGGTCAGCCTGAACGCCGAGCGCCAGCCGCCGCTGGTGCAGGGCATGGTCAAGTCGGTGGTCAATTCCACCACCAACAGCATGATGGGCGGGGTGCGTAATCAGCTGAACGCCGCCTGGGTCAGTGAAGTGGTCAACGTGTATCGCCAGTCATTGGCCGGGCGTTACCCGATGTCGCCGGGCAGTGCGCGGGACGCCACCCTGGATGACTTCGGCCAGTTCTTCGGCGTGGGCGGGGTGATGGACAACTACTTCCGCAAATACCTGCAACCCTATGTGGACACGTCGGCACAGACCTGGCGCTGGCAACCTGGGGCGGCGCAGAAGTTGGGGATTGCCCCTGGCGTGCTGCAAACCTTCCAGCGTGCGGCGACGATTCGGGACGCGTTCTTCCGCTCCGGTGGCACCCAGCCCATCGTGCGTTTCGAGCTCAAGCCGGTGTCGATGGACCCCACCATCACCCAATTCCTGCTCGACCTGGACGGCCAGCAATTGAGCTACGACCACGGCCCGAGCCGCCCGGTGGCGATGCAATGGCCGAACCCCGGCAGCATTGGCGTGGTGCGTATCTCCATCATGCCGCCGGCGGCCAGTGGTCGCTCCGGCATCACCCTGGACGGCCCGTGGGCCTGGTTCCGCCTGCTGGAGCAGTCGGACCTCACCGCAGGCAACTCGCCGGACCGTTTCAACCTGCGCCTGCGGGTCGATGGCGCGAGCATCGCCTACGAGTTGCGCGCCAACAGTGCCTTCAACCCGTTCAAGAGCCGCGTGCTCAGCGGCTTCAGCCTGCCGGAGCGGCTATGACGACTCTGGGTTTTTACGGCAAGTTGGCCAGCCGCGGCGACTTTGTCAGCCGCGCCTTGCCCCAGAGTTTTATCGGCCCGTGGGACAGCTGGCTGGCGGCGGGTTTGCTCGCCAGCCAGAACAGCCTCGGCGCTGACTGGCTGAATGCGTACCTGGTCAGCCCGCTGTGGCGCTTTGTGCTGGCGCCGGGCGTGTGCGGGCCGGATGCGGCGGCGGGCGTGGTGATGCCGAGCATTGACCGGGTCGGGCGGTACTTTCCGCTGGCGGTGGTGACCTTGCTGGATCACGACACCAACCCGGCGTCGCTGGTGGGCGGTTCGGACGCCTGGTTCGAGCAGGCTGAAACCTTGTTGCTCAGCACCCTGGACAGTGGCGCGACCTTCGAAGGCTTCAATGCCGGGCTCGACGAGCTGGGTGTGCCGGCCAGCGAACCGCGAGCGGTGGACAGCCGTTTCGCCGGCCTGCAAAGGGTGGCAGCCACCGTGCCGCACCAGCGTATGACCGCGCTGGCCGAACAGGCGTGCGAGGGCGCAAGCCTGTGGTGGGGGCGAGGTTCGCAGCGTATCTCTCCCGGTTTATTACGGTGCCAGGGCTTGCCTGCCGCCAGCGATTTTGCGCAGTTTTTGCTCGGACAAGAAGGTGTGGTGTAGATGGGCGTGACGTACGAATCCGCGAGCAAAAGCCATGTGGGCATGGTTCGCCAAGTCAACGAAGATGCCTTTCTGGACCTGCCGGAAAACCGCCTGTGGGTGGTGGCCGATGGCATGGGCGGGCACGCGGCGGGGGACTATGTCAGCAGCTTGATCGTCGACAGCCTGCGCCATGTGCCGCTGGGCCGTTCCCTGGACGAATACTCGGCGGCGCTGCGCAACGACCTGCTGCGCATCAACGCGGCTGTGCGCGAAGAAACCGCCAACCGTGGCGTGACCATGATGGGCAGCACCGTGGTGGTATTTGCCGCGCGCGGTTTGCGCGGGGTGTGCCTGTGGGCCGGCGACAGCCGCCTGTACCGCCTGCGCGACGGCGTGCTGGAGAGCATTTCCCGCGACCACAGCTACGTGCAAGACCTGCAAGACAGCGGCCTGCTCAGCGAAGCCGACGCCCGCACCCACCCGCGCTCCAATATCGTCACCCGTGCCATCGGCGTGGAGGCCCAGTTGGATGTCGCTTCAGTGGACCTGTTGATCGCGCCCGGCGACAGCTATTTGCTGTGCAGCGATGGCCTCAACAAAACCGTCGAAGACCACGAAATCCGCGACGTGCTCAGCCATGACGCGCCGGATGAAATCGTGCGCAGCCTGGTGCACCTGGGGCTCAATCGCGGCGCACCCGACAACATCACCACCCTCGTCGTGAAGGTCTCGTCATGAACATCGTCATCCCGGGTTATGACATCGAAGGCGAGATTGGCGAAGGCGCCATGGCCAGCGTGTACCTGGCGACCCAGCGCTCGTTGGAGCGCAAGGTGGCGCTGAAGGTGATGGCGGCGGCGCTGGCAGCCGACCCGAGTTTCTGCGAACGCTTCCTGCGCGAGGGCAAGACCCTGGCGCGCTTGTCGCACCCGCACACGGTGACCATCCATGACATCGGCAACGTCGGTGAGCTGTATTACATGGCCATGGAATACCTGCCCAACGGCACGCTCAAGGAGCGCATTGCCGCCGGGCTGACCCCGGAGCAGGGCGTGACGCTGATCCGCCAGATTGCCTCGGCCCTGGGCTATGCCCATGCCCAAGGGCTGGTGCACCGCGACGTCAAGCCGGCGAACATTCTGTTTCGTGCCGATGGCACGGCCGTGCTGTCGGACTTCGGGATTGCCAAGTCGCTGGACGATCGCACCCAATTCACCCAGGCCGGGTTTGCCGTGGGCACGCCGAGCTACATGAGCCCGGAGCAGGCGCGGGGCCAGGAGATCGATGGCCGCGCCGACCTCTACGCGCTGGGCGTGGTGCTGTATGAAATCCTCGTCGGCAAGCTGCCTTATAACGGCACCGATGCGCTTTCCACGGCGCTGGCGCACCTGACCGAACCCTTGCCGGAATTGCCGGTGCACCATGGGCGCTATCAGGGCGTGCTGCGCAAGTTGCTGGCCAAGGACCCAGCGGACCGTTATCCGGATGCGGCAGCGTTGTTGTTGGCGCTGGATCAACTGCCGGCTGATGATTCGGATGCCACGCTGGTGCGGCCGCTGCCGATTCCATTGAGTTTTGATCTGGCGGGCATGACCCCTGTCACCATCGACATTCCGACGGATAAACCGCAGCCGCAGCCAATAGTGCGTCAACCGGTGGTCACGCCGACGCAGCACAATGCCCCGTCCGAGCAGCGCCGTGGGCCGGTATTGGCCTTGGCCGCCGTGGCGGTCGCCGTCGCGTTGGCCATTGGTGGCGCCAGCTACTGGTGGTTGAGCGACGGCGATGAACCGGCCCAGCCGCCAGCCGCCGTGGTGCCCAAGGTGACGCCACCGGTGGCTGTCGCTGAAGTGGATGGCGGTCAACGCCCGTTGCTGATGGCAGGCAAGAAAACCTTGTTCCAGCGCGTACTCAGCAAACCCGGCGCCCAGCTTTCAGCGGACGCAGGGAGCTCGCCGGGTAAAGCGCTGCCGGCGTTTTCCGTGCTCTACGTGTACCAGCGCAAAGACGTCGACGGCAGCCCGTGGGTACGCGTCGGCGCCGCCACCGATGGTCGCAGCGACGGTTGGCTGCCAGCCTCCCAGGTCAGCGACTGGAAACAAAGCCTGGTGCTCAAGTTCACCGAGCGCTCGGGGCGGGCGCCCGTAATGTTCCTGCGCCAGCCCGCAGAGGTGGAAAAACTGCTGGCCGACCCTGCCGCTGCGAAAAGCGTGTTGGCCAAGGCGCAGAGCAACCGTGAGAACAACCAGCAAGTCCTGGCCCTGGAACCCACCGCCAGCGCGGTGCCGCAAAACCAGTTCTACCTGTTGCCGATTTTCGACTCCAAAGAAAGCTTCGACGACAACGGCCAGCCGGTGCAGTTGCTCAACGTGGCCTCCATCGACCCAGGCAGCAGCGCCGCTGCCAAACCTGCCAGCCCGACGCTCAGCGCCCATGCCGATGCGTTCCGCACGGCGGTGGTGCTGGTGGTGGACACCACTGTGTCGATGCAGCCCTACATTGACCAGATTCGCGACGTGGTGCACGAGCTGCAAACCCGCATTGCCGAGCGTGGCGAACTGGACAGCGTCAGCTTCGGCATGGTCGGCTTTCGCAGCAGCATCCAGAAAACCCCGGGCCTTGAGTATGTCGCCAAGACCCTCATTACCCTCGACCAAGGCCGCGATCCGCAACGCTTTCTGGATATGGCGCGCCAGGTCAAAGCGTCGACGGTGTCCAGCCACTCGTTCAACGAAGATGCGTTTGCCGGGGTGATGCAGGCGGTGGACGGCATGGATTGGTCCGGCTACGGCGGGCGCATCATCCTGCTGGTCTCCGATGCCGGCGCGCTGCGCAAGAACGACCCGTTCGCCGCCACCCAGATGAACGAAGCCGAAGTGCGCCAGGCGGCGCTGGGCAAGCAGATCAAAATCTACGCGCTGCACCTGCGCACCGACGCCGGCAAGAAAACCCATGCCGGCGCCGAGAGCCAGTATCGCGTCCTCACCGCCGACGCCAACCCGCAGATCGGCGACCTGTACACGCCAGTGCCAGGGGGCGATGTGCGCAAGCTGGGTGAGCGTGTCGATGAGATCGGCACGGTGTTCGCCAACCTGGTGCATCAGGTGCGCAGCAACACGCCGCAGCCCGTGCCGTTGCTCAGTGCCGCGCCGAGTCTGGCGGACAAGTCAGCCGCCGTCGGCTATGCCATGCACATGGACTTTCTCGGGCGCAAAACCGCGAGCCAGGCGCCGCAACTGGTCAGCGCCTGGACCGCTGATCGTGACCTGACCAACCCGGCGCTGCCAGCGTTCCAGGTGTGCGTGATGCTGACCAAGCTGCAACTCAACGATCTGCAGCAATCGCTGAAGTTGATCGTGGATGCGGCGCGCAAAACCCAAAGCTCGCCCAAGGATTTCTTCCAGGAAATCGCCAGCGCCTCGGCCTATATGAGCCGTGACCCGCAGGCCCTGCGCAAGGGCGGCAACCTGGCTGACGGCGGCCTGCTCGGTGAATACCTGGAGGGCCTGCCGTACCGCAGCAAGTCGCTGAACATGACCCAGGACCTGTGGTTGTCGTTGAGCGTGGCCGAGCAGGAAGACTTTATCGACGAGCTGGATTCGAAAATCCGCCTGTATGAAACCTTCCATAACGACGTGGCCAACTGGGTCCGGTTCGGTGATGCCGAACCGGGCGATGCGTTGTACCGCGTGCCACTGTCGACGCTGCCGTAATGCTGAACCTGAGCGCGGTGCACAAGAGCCGGGGCGTCGGTAGCCAGCGCTACAGCCTGGTGATCCCGGCATTGCAGCTGGGTGCGGGTGAACAACTGGCGATTGTCGGCCCCAGTGGTTGCGGCAAGAGCACTTTGCTGGACGTGCTGGCGCTGGTGTTGGCGCCGGATCAGGTGGGGCAGTTTGCGTTCAACCAACAGGACATCGGCGCGCTGTGGCGTGCTGACCGGCAATCGGCGCTCGCCGCGTTGCGCAGTCAGCACCTGGGCTATGTGCCGCAGACCGGAGGCTTGCTGGGGTTTCTGGATGTGCGCGGCAATATCGCGCTGTCGCGCCAACTGCTGGGCTTGCAGGACGACGGCCGCGTGGCGCGCCTGGCTGAGCAGTTGCAGATCAGCGATCAGTTGGCCAAGCGCCCGGCGGCGTTGTCGGTGGGCCAACGCCAGCGGGTCAGCTGCGCGCGGGCCCTGGCCCATGGGCCGCAACTGGTGCTGGCTGATGAGCCGACGGCGTCCCTGGACCCGCTCAACGCCGAGCGCGTGATGCAGGCGTTGCTGGCCCAGGCCCGCGAACACCGTGCGGCCTGTGTGATCGCCACCCATGATGAACCGCTGGCCCGCGCCAGTGGCTTGCAGGTGCGGCGAATCCGTTGCCAGCGCGACCCAGACGGCGGCGTCACCGCAACCCTCGGGGAGGCGTGCTGATGCGCATCGGCCTGGTTGCCTCGCTCGCCTGGCAGGACTACCGCAACGATGGGTGGCTGTCGGCCTGTTCGGTGTTGGCATTGGTGGCGGTTATCGCGCCATTGCTGGTGTTATTCGGGCTGAAATTTGGACTGGTTAGCAGTTTGACCGAACGCTTGGAGACCGACCCCGCCAGCCGTGAAATCATCCCGTTGGGCGGTGGTCGATTCAGTGCGGCGTTTATCGCGCAACTGGGTGAGCGCAGCGATGTGGCCTTTGCTGTGCCGCGCACACGGCAGATTGCGGCCACGGCGCAGGTGGGCACCTTGACCCTGGAAATGCTGCCGACTGCCGCAGGCGACCCGTTGTTGGCAGGCTTGCCGCTGCCCCACGGCCTGGACCAGATCGTGCTCAGCCATACCGCCGCCGAAAAGCTCGCGGCAAGGCCCGGTGACTGGCTGGAAACCCGCTTTGCGCGGCAAGTGGCGGGGCGCGTCGAGGCCCAGCGCACGCGGTTGCAGGTGCTGGCGGTGTTGCCGCTGGAAGCCTTCGCTCGCGAGGGCCTGTTTGCCGATCTGGCGCTGCTGGAAGCGGCAGAAGATTACCGCGATGGCCGTGCCGTGCCGGCATTGAGTTGGGCCGGTGACGCGGCGAGCGTGAGCGAACAGCGTATCTACCCGGCGTTTCGCCTGTATGCGCGCAGCCTCAGTGATGTGGAACCGTTGCGGGTGTATTTCGCCGGGCAGAACCTGTTGGTTTCAACCCAGGCGCACACCATCGCTCAAGTGCAATCGTTGAGCCGCAACCTGTCGATTGTGTTCTGGATCATCGCCGGGCTGGCGTTGGCCGGGGCGTTTGCGGCGATCTTCGCGGGCACCCTGGCGGCGGTGGCGCGCAAGCATCGGGAACTCTCGGTGTTGCGCCTGCTGGGGTTTTCCACCGCCGCGTTGTTGCTGTTTGTGCTGCTGCAAGCGCTCTACAGCGCGGGTTTTGCCGCTGTGCTCAGCGTTGGGCTGTATGGCCTGGCCGAGGCGGCGTTGAACAAGCTTTTTGTGCAGGTGCCGGGCGAGTACGCCAGCCACCTGTTGGCGCGCCATTACGGCCTGGCCCTGGTGGCGGTGCTCGGCGTCAGTGCCGTGGCGGCCGCCTGTGGTGGTTGGCGGGTGGCACGTATCCAGGCTTCTGAAGGAATCAGAGATGTATAAATTACTGGGCGCCTGCGTGGCGCTGAGCCTGGCCTCGCTGGCCGGGGCCGATGAGGCAAGTGACAAGCTCGACAACCCCAAGCCGTTGCCGGACGACGTGAGCCTGCCGCTGCCCTGCGAAGGCAACATGGTATTCCGCTACGCCTACATTCTGGCCCAGGGCACCCTGGATGACCGTGAAATCAACCTGGGCTACCCCTTTGCCGAAGGCGAGGCGGGTTATCAGCAGTCGTTTATTTCCGGCTACCGCCGCGACTTCATCAACGGCCAGTTCACCCTCAAGGACTTGCCCAAAGACTGGAGCAAGGTCATCGCGCCGCAGATGCCGAAGACCGACGCAAAAACTCCGCTCAAGCCGATGCTGTACTTCATCGGCAAGTACGAAGTGACCGCCCGCCAATACGCCCAGGTGATGGCCCAGGCGCAATCCCTGGCCAGCGGTGAACCGGCGCCGGCGTGTGACGCACCCACTGGCATGGCCGGGCGTTTGCCCAAGGTGAAATTGTCGCGCTTTGAAGCCGAGCGTTTTTCGGCGGTGTACAGCGCCTGGCTGATGAAATACCACCGCGAACTGCTGCCTGTGAGCGGGCGCGGTGCGTCGGCCGAAGACGGCGGCCTGGGCTTTGTGCGCCTGCCCACCGAAGTGGAGTGGGAGTACGCCGCACGCGGTGGCCAGGCGGTGAGCCGCCAGGACCTCGAAGGCCGCCTGTATCCACGGCGCGCCGAGGGCAGTGAAAGCGATGGCCCGCTGGCCGATTACGCGGTGTTCAACCAGGTGGCCGGCGGCACCGGCCAGGCGGCGCGGTTGATGCCCATCGGCACCAAATTGCCTAACCCCATCGGCATGTTCGACGTGATCGGCAATGCTGCGGAAATGGTCCAGGAATCCTTCCAGTTGGTCCACGCCGGCCGCCGCCAGGGCACCTACGGCGGTTTTGTGGTCAAGGGCGGCAATTACCTGGAAGGCGAGGGCACGTTGTTCACCGGCATGCGCCGCGAATATCCGCTGTTTGCCGCTGATGGCACCGAGCAAAGCAACGAGACCACCGGTTTTCGCGTGGCGATTGGCGCGTTGTCGGCGCCGCGCTCGCGTTACAAGGAACTGTTCGCCCAGTGGCAGAAGGAAGGCCGCCTGGCCTCCCTGACCGACGCCATCGACGACGCCCAGGACCCGACCAAGCGCCTGGACAGCATCATCGCCGCCAGTGTCGATCCCAAGCTGCAAGCCGAGTTGGGCCTGGTCAACGAAGAGCTCAAGCGCAATGTGTCGCTGATCGCTCAACAGCGTGAAGAGGCGGCGGGCAACCTGATCCAGTCGGCGGCGTTGGTGGCCGAGACCATCAGCAACTACAACATCCGCCTGGCCAACCTGCAGAAAAGTCGCCAGCAGGCGGTGGACAGCAAGGACGAGGCCAGCACGCAGCTGTTCGATATGGCCATCACCAATGGGCGCAGCGCGTTGGACGGCGCGGTGGCGATTTACATCGACAACCTGGCCACCGGCACGCGCTACACCGATGCGGTGATCCAGGCGCAGTTTCAACGGGTCAAGGAAGAGTTGGATCGCAAGCCAGTGCTCGGCAAGAGCCTGGTGACGCGCGCGACACTGTTCGTTCGCCATGTCGGCAACTACCGCAAGCAACAGCGGGCCGACCCGGCAACGATCTTGAAGGAATTGCTCGCAGCGAGCGGTCAGCGGTCTTGATCGTTGGCTGTCTAGCGAGCTTGGAAGGGACTCAGGCGGCGGTGGGCCGTGCTGGGCAAGTCAAACTTAACAGAGATCACATCTATGCTTTTTTCCCGTAAGGCGGTTTCCAAGCGTCACCTGCTGCTGATCGCAGCTGGTTTCAGCACCGTGTTGACTGGTTGCGCTACGTCGCCTGCATCCAAGGTAGCGTCGAGCACCAAGGTCGAGTACTACCCCAACTGCTACGAGCCGGTGCAGCACCTGCGCGCCACCGATTCGGACATGACCAAGTCGGTCGTCACCGGTGCAGCCCTCGGCGCGGCCGGCGGTGCCCTGCTGGGCGCCCTCACCGGCGACAAGGACAGCCGTGGCCGCAATGCCGCAATCGGTGCCGCAGGCGGCGCCCTGGCTGGCGGCGCGGCGGGTTACTACACCGAGCGTCAGAAGCAGATCACCGATGACAACCAGCGCATCGCGTCCTACTCCACCGACTTCAACAAAAGCGCCTCGGACATCGACCGCAGCACCGCCTATGCCAAGGCCTCGCAGCAGTGCTATCAGAGCGCATTCACCAAGCTGGTGGCTGATCGCAAGGCCAAGACCGTCAACGACACCGAAGGCCGCAAGCGCCTGGCGGAAATCGTCGCGGGCCTGAAGGAATCCAATGACCTGATCGTGACGGTCAACGGTAAAGCCAGCGAAGACCTGAACAACTACACCCAGGCGTACGAGAAAGATCTGCAACAGGTCGGCGTACAGCGCAGCGATGTGGTGACCGTGGCCACCGCCGATACCACGCCAGTGGTCGCTCCGGCCAAGGGTAAAAAAGCCGTCAAGCCTGCCAAGAAGCCAGTGCTGCCAACAGTGCCAAAAGAAGCGGTAACCACCGAGCGCAGCATCCAGACCGTGCAGGCCAAGCAAGCTGAAAGCAAGCGGGTCGCCACTGCGGGCAAAACCCAGATCGAAGCAACCTGCCGCAATCCAAACCTGGCCGACTGGGCGCCAGTGCCTTGCCCTAACGTTTAAGTACTTGTTGCTATAAGCGTTAAACGCCAACCGATCTGCGCCTAAAGCGCGAGATCGGTGGCGTTCTTTTTGCAAATCGTTACACTGCTGCGGCCACTCCAATAAATACACCGAGGCCGTGTGCATGAAATTTCGTCTTCTCTTGTGGGTGCTTGGCCTGATGATGGGCAAAGCCAGCCGCACCAACCCCGCCTTCCAGCAGCAACTGGGTGACAAAGACCTGGCCTTCCAGCTGCAGACCCTCGACGGCAAGGTTGCCCGTCACTTCATCGTCAAAGACCAGCGCATCACCAGCCGCTCAGGTGTCCACCCGGCGCCGGCTTTCGCGATTGCCTTCAAGGATGCCGCCTACGGCTTCGCCACGATGCAGGCGAAGAACAAGCAACTGGCGTTCATGACGGGGATTCAGGACAAGTCGATCCAGATCAAGGGCAACCCGGCACTGGTGATCTGGTTCCAGGGGTTGACCAAGTATTTGAAGCCGAAGAAAAAGAAGTAACACCTGTAGGAGCGAGCTTGCTCGCGAAAAACGTCAACGATGACGCGGGGTGCCTGGCGCCCTGCGGTGTTCTCAGGTTTTTCGCGAGCAAGCTCGCTCCTACATTGAGGGGGGGGGCAGGTAGACCGAGTTGGATTCATCGCAGGCAAGCCAGCTCCCACAGTGACCGCGTTCCAACTTGGAAATACGGTCAATTGTGGGAGCTGGCTTGCCTGCGATAGCGGTGTCACAGGCGCCAGATTTACCCCTGGCTGAACTGCGAAGCCAATTCGCGCAACAGCACTTCGGCATCCAGCACTTTACCCACCACATCTTCGGCCTTCTCGCGGCTCAGGCCCAGGCGCTCCAGCAACGCGTCCGGAATGGATTCATCCGGCCCGGAGCCAATCCCCCGGCTGCGCAACAGGCGCACCGCCAGGCACACCAGGTTCGGGTATTCGGCGTATTGCCCGTCATACGTGGGGTCGTGCTGGAAGCGCAGGGCGGTGCACAGTTCGTCCGGCATGTCCCAGTAGCGCATCAGCCAGGCGCCGATCTGTTCGCGGCTGATGCCCAGCAAGTGTTGCTCGACGTAGCTGTGGCACAGGTGCGGGTTGACCTCCAGGTGCCGGCAGATCAGCGAGAAGTGCGGCGGAAACACGTGGGCCAGCAGCAGGTAGCCGAAGTTGTGCAGCAAACCTGCCAGGTAGGTCAGGCCAGCTTCCGGGCGCTGGGCACGGGGCATGGCGCGGGTCAGGCCCTCGATGACGGCGGCGGTGTAGATCGACTGGTGCCAGTACGGCGTGGACAGGTGCGGGCGGTCCTTGGGCAGGCTCAGGGTTTTGCCCAAGGCCAGGCCCAGCGCTAGGTTGATCACAAGATCAAAGCCCAACACGCGCACGATGGCGTCTTCCACTGAGCGGATCTTGCCCGGCGAGGCGTAGTAGGGCGACGCGGCCCAGCTGACGACCTGGGCGGCAAGGGCTGGGTCGGTTTCCACCACGCCAGTGATGTCGTCGATGGTGGCGTTGGGGTCGACACGCAGCTTGATGATCTTCTGCGCAGTGTCGGCCAGCGGCGGAATCTCGATGGTCGCTTCCAGGCGTTGCTGGATACGGCGCGCAGTGAACGCTTGCATCGCCTGGGTGATTTCCTCGCGGTCATCATTAGGGCGGTCGAGGTTCGGGCGGATGTTGCTCAAGGGTTCGCCAAACTGCGCGGCGCTGGCCTTGGTGAGCAGGCTCTTGAAGGCGTCGGTGGGAATTTCCAGCAACAGCCCGGCTTCGCCCGAATGCACCAGCAGGCTGGTCTCATTGAGCAAGCGGCCTTCGTACAGGCACGGCGAACTGGTCAGGGGCGGCAAGCCTGGCAGCAGGCTCAGGTCATGCTTGCCCAACATGCGCTCGACACGCTCGGGGGCCACGGCCGTGAGGCGGCGACCGGTGAGTTCGGCGAGGCGGTTGAGGTCCAGCAACTGGCTTTGGGGGAACAGCACCATGAGCGCGCCAACCGCATCCTCAAGCAACACCGCCTGGACCTTTCGGGCAGGGTTCAGGCCAGGCTGTTCCATGACTTCCGTGTAGGGGATGGCGAGCTTTGCGAGCAGCGCCCGAATGACCGGCGGGGCGGTCAGTGGGGCTGTGGCGAGGGCAACTTCTGACATGGCCTGATCCAATTTCTTACATTCATTGGAGTATAACCAGCTTGATACGGGTGTTGGTCGGATAAGTGTTCTTTGTGACGAGGTTGGCTGTGCGCCGATCCCGCTGTAGGAGCGAGCTTGCTCGCGAAGAGCTTCCTGACGGCGCGATTACCCAGAATGTCCGCGTTATCGTTGGCGTTCTTCGCGAGCAAGCTCGCTCCTACAGGGTGCGGGTCAGACTTGGCCGTATTGCTGGCCGTGGCGCAGCCAGCGGTTGAGCAAGGGGCTGACGTGATCGGGCCAACGCTCAAGCAAGGCTTGCGCAGCATCGCGTACGGCGGGCAGCAGGTCGGCATCGCGCATCAGGTCGGCAACCTTGAATTGCAGCAGGCCGGTCTGGCGCGTGCCGAGCATTTCACCTGGGCCGCGCAGTTCCAGGTCTTTTTCGGCGATGACAAAACCGTCGTTGGTTTCGCGCATGATGCCCAGGCGCTGGCGACCGATCTGCGACAGCGGTGGGTGATAGAGCAGCACGCAGTGGCTGGCGGCGCTGCCCCGGCCAACCCGCCCGCGCAGCTGGTGCAGTTGCGCCAGGCCCAGGCGCTCGGGGTTTTCGATGATCATCAGGCTGGCGTTGGGGACGTCCACGCCCACTTCAATTACGGTGGTGGCCACCAGTAATTGCAGGTTGCCGGCCTTGAACTCGGCCATCACCGCGGCTTTTTCCGCCGGCTTCATACGGCCATGGATCAACCCGACCTTGAGCTCACCCAAGGCGCTGGTGAGGTCTTCGTAGGTGGTTTCGGCGGCCTGGCAGGTCAGCTCTTCGGACTCTTCGATCAGTGTGCACACCCAGTACGCCTGGCGGCCTTCGGCGCAGGCACCGCGCACGCGCTCGATCACTTCGACCCGCCGCGTGTCGGTGACCAGCACGGTGTTGACCGGCGTTCGCCCTGGCGGCAGTTCGTCGAGGATCGAGGTGTCGAGGTCGGCGTAGGCACTCATGGCCAGGGTGCGTGGGATCGGCGTGGCGGTCATGATCAACTGGTGCGGGTTCATGCGCCCGCCCACGCCTTTCTGGCGCAGGGCCAGGCGCTGTTGCACGCCAAAGCGGTGCTGTTCGTCGATGATCACCAGCGCAAGGTTCTTGAACTGCACTTCGTCCTGGAACAGCGCATGGGTGCCCACCACCATCGGTGCGCCGGCGGCGATCTGTTCCAGGGCGGCCACGCGGTTCTTGCCTTTGAGCTTGCCAGCCAGCCACGCCACTTCCAGACCCAGGGGTTCGAGCCAGCGCTTGAAGGTGATGAAGTGTTGTTCGGCGAGGATTTCCGTGGGTGCCATCAGCGCCACCTGATAGCCAGCTTCCAGGGCTTGCAGGGCGGCGAGGGCGGCCACCACGGTCTTGCCGGCGCCTACGTCACCCTGGATGAGCCGCAGCATCGGCTCTTGCTGGCTGAGGTCGTAGGCGATTTCATTGCCCACGCGCTGTTGCGCGCCGGTGGGTGCAAAGCCGAGGTTGGCCAGGTATTGCGCAGGCAGCCGCGTGGCCTTGGGCATCGCCGGGGCGCGCAGGGAACGCATGCTTTCGCGCAGGCGTTGCTGGGACAGCTGATGCGTGAGCAGTTCTTCAAAGGCCAGTCGATGCTGGGCCCAATGATGGCCGAGGGCGAGTTCGTCCACATCGGCATCGGCGGGCGGGTGATGCAAATACCGAATCGCATCGGCCAGGGGCGCCAATTGATAGTCGCGGGCCAGCTCCAGGGGCAGCCAATCGGGCAGGCTTTGCGGGCCGAGCATGGTCAGGGTCTGCATGCACAACTGGCGCAGACGTTGCTGGGTCAGGCCCTCGGTCAGCGGGTAGATCGGCGTGAGCGTGGTGTCCACCGGTGGCGGCTCATCGCCGGTAATGGCGCGGTATTCCGGGTGGTAGATTTCCAGGCCAGAGGCGCCTGGGCGTGCCTCGCCGTAACAGCGCACGCGGGTGCCACGCTTGAGGCCTTCCTTCTGTGCGTTGCTGAAGTGGTAGAAGCGCAGGCTCAAGCCACCGGTACCATCCTGCAGACGCACCACCAGGCTGCGGCGCTTGCCCATCACCACGTCGGCGCCGCTGACGGTGCCTTCGATCACTGCGTCCTGCCCGGGGCGCAAATGGCCGATAGGCACCACGCGGGTGCGGTCCTGGTAGCGCAGGGGCAGGTGGAACAGCACGTCCTGAAGGTTCTCCAGGCCGACCTTGGCCAGCTTCTCGGCCATGGCCTCCCCGACACCCTTGAGTGCCGTCACTGACACCTGCGACAGCTCAGTCATACCGTGGCTTAGCTCGCAACGGGCGGCTTGGCCACCGAACACAGACGGATCGAGTCCGCGAGGATCTCAATCGCTTTGGGGCGCGGGAAGCTGGCGCGCCAGGCAATCGCCACGGTACGGAACGGCACCGGCGGCGTGAGTGGGCGCACTTCGATCACGCCCTGGGCGTAGTGATGGCTGTCTACCGCAGACAGCGGCAGGATCGAGATGCCCAGGCCGGACGCGACCATATGGCGAATGGTTTCCAGGGAGCTGGATTCCACCGTGGTGTGCTTGGCGCCGTCGTTGCCCTTGGTCAGGGTCGGGCAGGCTTCCAGCACCTGGTCGCGGAAGCAGTGGCCTTCACCGAGCAGCAGCAGGCTCTTGTCATTGAGCAGGCCGGCGTCGATGGTGTCCTTCTTGGTCCACGGGTGGGAGGCCGGCATCAGCACGTAGAACGGCTCGTCGTAGAGCGGCAGGGTCAGCACGTCCGCCTCGTTGAAGGGCAGGGCGATGATGATCGCGTCCAGCTCGCCGTTGCGCAGTTTATCGCGCAGCACGTGGGTGAAGTTTTCTTCGATATACAGCGGCATCTGCGGCGCGACGCGGTGCAGTTGCGGAATCAGGTGCGGGAACAGGTAGGGGCCGACTGTGTAGATCGCGCCAACCTTGAGCGGTGCGGTCAGCTGGTTCTTGCCGGCCTGGGCCAGTTCGCGAATGCTTTGCGCCTGTTCCAGGACCTTCTGGGCCTGGGCAACGATGCCTTCGCCCACCGGGGTGAGGCGCACGGCGCTCTTGCTGCGCTCGAAAATCAGCACACCGAGTTCGTCTTCAAGCTTTTTCACACCCACCGACAGCGTCGGCTGGCTGACGTGGCAACGTTCGGCTGCATGGCCGAAGTGCTGTTCTTGGGCGAGGGTCACGATGTAGCGTAATTCTGTAAGAGTCATAGCGGGCGTCCATGAGGTTGCGGGCCAAGCATACCGGCTGCAATCGATAGACGCACGTTATCAGAACTTTGCTGTGGATTGAGTGGGGAATGTCGGAATTTTGCTGAGGTAATAAAGCGAATGCGGGAGGGAGCAAGTCCCTCCCACAGTGCTCTGTCAGCGGCGACGCTTGTCGATGTTGTAAACAAACGGTGCGACCAGTTCGACGCTGCCGTTTTTCAACAGGTCGGCCGGCGGCTTGGGCAACGGCTGAGCCTTGCGGATCATCTCAAGGGTCGCACGGTCCAGGTCGGCGTTGCCGGAGCGGCCTTCCAGCTCGTAGGACAGCACATTGCCTTCGCCATCGACCACGAAGCGCAAGCGGTTCATACCTTCCTTGCCACTGCGTTGGGCGCCAGGCGGGTACTTCTTGTACTTCTGCAGATGCGCCAGCAACGTGCTTTGCCAGGAAGCCTGGGCGGCCAGCTGCTGTGCCGATGGGCCCGGCGTAGGTTGTGCGGACTTCTGCGCAGGTGCGTTGCTCGGCGGCGTTTCGCTCGGTGGCTCCTCGGAAGGTTTCTCCTTGGGCGGCTCGGGCTTCTTCTCCACCGGCTTTGGCGGTTGTGGCTTAGGCTTGGGCTTGACCGGCTTGGGCACCTGGATCGTTGGCTTGGGCGCCTCGGCCAGCTTTGGCAGGGGCAGCTCTTCGACCGGTGGCGGCGGCGGCGCAACGACCTTGGGCGGTGCTGGAGGCGGCGGTGGCGCTGGCAGCGGCGCCAGGTCGATGACCATAGCGGCGGGCGGCAGCTGGATCGCCTGCGGCGCGGACCATTGGAGCGCGATGATGATCGCGACGGCATGCACGCCCAGCACGACGGCGAGGCTGGTGCCATAACGCGTCAGTTTGTGGCGCGTCGTGATCATTTCTTGGCTGCCGTCTCAAGTCCGACCAGGCCTACCTTGAGGTAGCCGGCTGCCCGCAGGGCATCCATCACGCTCATCAGGTCACCGTAGTCCACGCCTTTGTCGGCCTGGAAGAAGATCGTCGTGTCTTTCTTGCCTTGGGTCTTGGCATCCAGCACCGGCCCCAGGGTCTCAGCCTTGACTTCTTCTTCGCCCAGGAACAGGCGTTGGTCCGCCTTGACGCTGAGGAAGATCGGTTTCTCTGGCCGCGGCGCCGGCTTGGCGCTGGACGCAGGCAGGTCCACTTTGATGTCCACGGTCGCCAGCGGTGCGGCCACCATGAAGATGATCAGCAGCACCAGCATCACGTCGATAAACGGCGTGACGTTGATTTCGTGGTTCTCGACGAGTTCGTCGTCGCCTTGATTCAAATGCAGGCCCATGGCCGATTACCCCACTTTCACCATGTGCGGTTGCGAGCTGCGCTCGGTAGGCAGGTGATCGAGGTCACGGCTGACCAGCAACAGGACTTCTGCCGATGCATCCGACACCTGGGCCTTGTAGCCGGCAATCGAACGGGCGAAGACGTTGTAGATGACCACCGCAGGAATCGCGGCAACCAGGCCCAGGGCGGTCGCCAGCAAGGCTTCGGCGATGCCGGGGGCAACGACGGCGAGGTTGGTGGTCTGGGTTTTGGCGATGCCGATGAAGCTGTTCATGATGCCCCACACGGTACCGAACAGGCCGACGAAGGGCGCGGTGGAACCGATGGTGGCGAGTACGCCGGTGCCGCTGCTCATGTTACGGCCACAGGCGGCAACCAGGCGCTCCAGGCGGAAGCTGACGCGTTCCTTGATGCCTTCTTTTTCGCGGGTGTTGGCCGACAGGCGCATTTCTTCCAGCGCGTCGTGCACCAGCAGGTTGGCCAGGGTGCCCTTCTTGGTCGCGGTTTCGCTCGCTTCCTTGAGGGTGGTGGCTTTTTTCAGGTGGACGATTTCAGCACGCAGACGACGCTTGGCGCCCAACAGCTCGAAGCCTTTGGCAATCCAGATGGTCCAGGTAATGATCGAGGCAATGGCCAAGCCGATCATGACGGCTTTCACCACCACGTCAGCATTCTGGTACATGCCCCATGGCGACAAGTCGTGGGCCATGCCCAGGGTGTTGTCTTCTTCCAGCACCACGCCGGTTTCGTCGGCAGGTGCGGCAGCGCCGGCGGCCTGGGCCGGGTCGGTGGCCACTGGCGCGACGGCAGGCGCTGCCGGGGTCGCGGCATTTTGCTCGGCGGCTGCTGGAGCGGCGGGAGCGGTGGCGTCAGCGAATGCGGCGGTCGGTGCCAGCAGTACGCTGAACAGCATCGCAGCAATCGCACGCCAGGCGCGGGAGGGACTGTGAAGCTTGGTTGGCGAAGCGGGGGTTGTATGACGTGTCATGCTGGCCGGACCTGAGAAAAAAATGGGTGATCGTCCTTCCAGACCCAAAGGGTCGAGGACAAATGGGCGGTCATTATTGCAAGTAATTCTTGTTAACAGAAGTAATACAGTAACTTTATTTGTGCTTTTTCTGGCCGTTGGTCATCTCTGGCGGCTAATCTGCGCCTTTAAGAATGGAGTTTTGTAATGTCTGCGCCTTCTGTTGTGATTGCCGGTTGCGGTGATGTGGGTAGTCGGCTGGCTAGCCAATTGCTGGCCTCGGAATGGGAGGTCCACGGCCTGCGCCGCGATATTTCACGCCTGCCCGACGGGGTGATCGGCATCGCCGGCGACCTGTTCAAAAAGGACTGCCCTGATACCTGGCCCATCGGCGGGGTGGATTACTTGGTGTACTGCGCCGCTGCCACTGACCACGACGAAGCCGGCTATCGCGCCGCCTACGTGCAAGGGTTGCTGCATGTGTTGGAGTGGCTGGAAGACTACGGCCAGACGCCCAAGCATTTGCTGTTTGTTTCCAGCAGCAGTGTGTATGGGCAGCAGAACGGCGAGTGGGTCGACGAAACGTCCGAGACGCAAGCGAAGGGCTATTCCGGGCAGGTGATGCTGGAAGCTGAGCAAGTGGCGCTCAATAGCGGTATTCCATCCACCATCGTGCGCTTGACCGGCATCTACGGCCCTGGCCGTGAATGGCTGCTGACCCAGGTGCGTCAAGGCTACCGCGTAGCGGTTGATCCGCCGTTGTATGGCAACCGTATCCACGCCGATGACGCCGCGGGCCTGCTCGCCTTTTTGCTGCGGCATGTGGAAAAGGGCGGCTCGCTGGACAAGGTCTATATCGGCGTTGACGATGCGCCGGCACCGCTGGCCGAGGTGGTGGCCTGGTTGCGCGAGTACTTGGGTGTGACTGAGTGGGCCGAGGACGCCAGTGTGCGCCGTGCTGGCAGCAAACAATGCAGTAATGCGCGTATCAAGGCGTTGGGCTGGGTGCCGACATACCCGACCTACCGGGAAGGCTATGCGGCGATCCTGAAAGGCTGAAACACGTTCAAAACTGTGGGAGCTGGCTTGCCTGCGAAGGCCATAGGTATCTATACAGCTGTGCAGTTCGCTGCAGCCACCGGTAACCACGATGCGAAGCGAGTCGCTCTTGATCTTGCTCTTGATCTGCTTTTGATCTTAGGCGCCCCG
>NZ_LYSO01000044.1:0-45113 GCF_001728935.1 Pseudomonas sp. AP42 | reverse complement strand
CCCAATCCAACTGTGTTGACTGCCAAGCCGCCTTCGCGAGCAAGCCCGCTCCCACAGTTGGATTGCGGGGTGTCAGGTAGATTGGCGTCGGCTGTCAGGCCGCCATCGCAGGCAAGCCAGCTCCCACATTTGGATCGCGGGGCGTCAGGTAGATATGCGCTGGCCGCCGGGGCCGTCACGGGAGCAAGCTCCCACAGGGAACCGCGCCCATTTCAGGCCAGGTAGCCATCCCCGCGCAACAGGGTTTCCAGGCAGTGCTCAGAGATGTGGTAGAACGCCTTGAGCTCCTGGATTTTCACCAATAGCTGCGCGTTGTCCACAGGCTCGGCACGTTTGACCGCCAGGATCATCTTGTTCTTGTTGGTGTGTTCCAACGAGATGAACTCGAACACCTTGGTCTCATAGCCACAGGCTTCAAGGAACAACGCACGCAGGCTGTCGGTGACCATTTCCGCCTGCTGGCCCAGGTGCAGGCCGTATTGCAGCATCGGCTTGAGCAGCGCCGGGCTCTGGATCTGCAGGCGAATCTGTTTGTGGCAGCACGGCGAGCACATGATGATCGACGCGCCGGAACGGATGCCGGTGTGGATCGCGTAGTCGGTGGCGATGTCGCAGGCGTGCAAGGCAATCATCACATCCAGCTCACTGGGCGCCACGCTGCGCACGTCGCCACATTTGAACACCAGCCCCGGGTGCTCCAGGCGTGCGGCGGCGCTGTTGCAGAGGGTGACCATGTCTTCACGCAACTCGACACCGGTGACCTCGCCCTCGGCCTTGAGGGTATTGCGCAGGTAATCGTGAATGGCGAAGGTCAGGTAGCCCTTGCCCGAGCCGAAATCGGCGACACGCACCGGGCGGTCGAGCTGCAACGGCGACGACGTCAGCGCATGGCTGAACACTTCGATGAACTTGTTGATCTGCTTCCACTTGCGCGACATCGAGGGGATCAGCGCCTGCTTGGCGTCGGTCACGCCCAGATCGGCGAGGAACGGCCGGCTCAGGTCGAGGAAGCGATTTTTCTCGCGGTTATGCTCAGCCGACGGCGCCTCGCGCAGTTGCTGCGGTTTGCTTTTGAACAGCGAGCTTTTGTTCTTCTTGCTGTATTCCAACTGGGCTTCGTCGGTCAGTGCCAGCAAGTGCGCGTTCTTGAACGAGCGGGGCAACAGCTCGGCAATCGCCGCCACGCCGTCGGCCAAGGGAAAGTTCTTGGTGATATCGCGGGTCTTGTAGCGATAGACGAACGACAGACAAGGCTGCTCCTTGACCACCACCGGCTTGATGATCAGCCGCTGCAGCTCGGCTTCCTCACCGACGTACTTGGCCAGCACCAGCTTGATAAACGCGTTCTGCGCCAGGCTTGCGTTCAACAGTTCGATGAACTGGGCATGATGATCTGGCGCAGGGCGGGCAGGTTGAGCGGTGACGGACATGAACAAAAACGCCTCGGGTAAAGAATGCCGGGCATTTTAGGCGGGATGGGGGTTGAGGGCACGGGGTTATTTGATCAACGGTCATTGGATTGGACAACGCCGAACACTAATGTGGGAGCGGGCTTGCTCGCGAAGGCGGTGTGTCAGTCAATATAATAGAGACTGAAGCACCGCATTCGCGAGCAAGCCCGCTCCCACACTTTTCGATCGATGGTGTTCCAGTTATTCGAGTACGACCAGGCGATTGGGCAGTTCGTTGCGGGTTTGGGTAACGGGCACATGCACCTTGAGCAACTCGCCACAGGCTTCAACGCAGGCGATGAACCCGGCCAGCGTCTGCCCCTGTTTAACTTGCTGGGTAAACGCCTGGACAATGGCGTCCCAATTGCTGTCATCCAGGCGCTTGGAAATCCCCTCATCCACCAGGATCTCCACATAACGCTCGGCCTCGCTGACAAAAATCAGCACCCCGGTGCTACCCACCGTGTGGTGCAGGTTCTGCTCCATAAACTGCCGCCGCGCCAGGTTGGATGCACGCCAGTGGCGTACCGAACGCGGGATCAGCCGGGTGGTGACCTTGGGCAAACGGAACACCAGGCACAGGACAATGAACGTCGCCCACTGCGCCACCAGCAAGGTGTACATGGTCAAGTAGCCCGACAGGTAATGCACCACACCCGGCACCACCAACGCGATCAAGCTCGCCCACAGCAACGGAATGTAGGCGTAGTCGTCGGCGCGCGCCGCCAGCACGGTGACCAACTCCGCGTCGGTGGTTTTCTCGACCCGGGCGATCGCTTCGGCGACTTGGCGCTGCTCGTGTTCAGTCAGTAATGCCATGGTTGTAGATGCTCTATTTTCGTTATTGTCATTACCAGCCGCCCGAAGCCCCGCCGCCGCCAAAGCCACCGCCGCCGCCACGGAAACCACCGCCACCGCCGCCCCCACCGCCGCCGCGTCCGCTGCTGTTGAGAATCGCCAGCAGGATGGCGCCCACCGGCAAGCCCATGCGATTGCACAACCACAACACGCCAATCAGCAGGATAAACAGGCCGATGGAAAAGCCGGGATTATCCATGGCGAAGTTGGCATCCGCCACATGAGCCGGCACCGCCAAGGGCTCCCCGCCCACCACCTGGATCATCGCAGCCACGCCATCGCTGATGCCCTGGCTGAAATTGCCGGCCTTGAACTTGGGCAGGATCACCTGGTTGATGATCACCCAGGATTGCGCATCGGTCAGCACGCCTTCCAGGCCATAGCCGACTTCGATGCGCAACTGGCGGTCATCACGGGAGACGATCAACAGCGCGCCGTTGTCCTTGCCCTTCTGGCCAATGCCCCACTGGCGGCCCAATTGATAACCGTAGTCCTCAATGGGCACGCCTTGCAGGTCGGGCACGGTGACCACCACCAGTTGGTCGCCCGAGGTCTGCTCCAGCGCCTGCAATTGCTGGGTCAGTTGCTCGCGCACCGCTGGGTCGATCATCTGCGCGCTGTCCACCACCCGCCCGGTCAGCGCCGGGAAGGTCAGCGCCGCCTGGGCCACGCCCACGCAGGCCAACAGCCACAGCGCCAGGCCTATCCGTAATAAACGCATCGACACCTCAGTGCAGCCTTATTTGAACTTCACTTGCGGCGCTTTATCGGCATCGGCGCTGGTGGCTTCAAACGTGGCGCGGATCGGCAAGTCGCTGTACATCACGCTGTGCCACAGGCGGCCCGGGAAGGTGCGGATCTCGGTGTTGTAAGCCTGTACGGCCTGGATAAAGTCACGGCGAGACACAGCGATACGGTTCTCGGTGCCCTCAAGTTGCGATTGCAAGGCCAGGAAGTTCTGGTTGGCCTTCAGGTCCGGGTAACGCTCGGACACCACCATCAAACGGCTGAGTGCGCCGCTCAGGCCATCCTGGGCTTGCTGGAACTGCTTGAGTTTCTCGGGGTTGTCCAGGGTGCTGGCATCCACCTGGATCGAGGTGGCCTTGGCCCGCGCTTCAATCACCGCGGTGAGGGTTTCCTGTTCGTGGGCGGCATACGCCTTCACCGTTTCCACCAGGTTGGGGATCAGGTCGGCACGGCGCTGGTACTGGTTCTGCACCTGGCCCCAGGCGGCCTTGGCCTGTTCGTCCAGGGTCGGGATGTTGTTGATGCCGCAACCGCTCAGCATGCTGCTGATCAGTAACAGCGCCGCAGCCTTGAAGCCCCAGCGATAAGTGTGTGCTGCTTGCATGGTGTTTCTCCTGCCCAATCTGATGGAATGTGACGACTAACCCTATAAACCACGCGCTTGGGGCATAATCCGCCACCACTGGAATGCTTCGAGCCAATCAGCTACAAAGATGCCCAGCGCGAAAAAGAGTTCAGAGTGTGCTGCATTTATCTGAACAACACCCGAACAACAATAGACGTTCCCCACATTTTGGCCGACAGCATCGCTTTGAATGCTGCGCAGTAGCCGAAAAAGGATATTCATGAAAAAGCTGTGTTTGCTCGGCCTTGTTGCAACGCTGGCCACCCACCCCGTCTGGGCAGAAACAAAGCCTGCTGCGCTTAACGACAAGGACGCCTTTGTCAGCGACCTGCTCAAGCAAATGACCCTGGATGAGAAGATCGGCCAATTGCGCCTGATCAGCATCGGCCCGGAAATGCCCCGCGAGCTGATCCGCAAGGAAATCGCCGCCGGCCGCATCGGTGGCACGTTCAACTCCATCACCCGCCCGGAAAACCGTCCGATGCAGGACGCGGCCATGCGCAGCCGCTTGAAGATCCCCATGTTCTTCGCCTATGACGTGATCCACGGCCACCGCACCATTTTCCCGATCAGCCTGGCCCTGGCTTCCAGCTGGGACATGGACGCCATTGGCCGCTCCGGGCGCATCGCCGCCCAGGAAGCCGCCGCCGACAGCCTCGACATCACCTTTGCGCCCATGGTCGATATCTCCCGCGACCCGCGCTGGGGCCGCACCTCCGAAGGTTTCGGTGAAGACACCTACCTGGTGTCACGCATTGCCGAAGTGATGGTCAAGGCGTTCCAGGGCACCAGCCCCGCGAATGCCGACAGCCTCATGGCCAGCGTCAAGCACTTTGCCCTCTATGGCGCGGTGGAAGGCGGGCGCGACTACAACGTGGTCGACATGAGCCCGGTCAAGATGTACCAGGACTACCTGCCGCCCTACCACGCGGCGATCAAGGCCGGCTCCGGCGGCGTGATGGTGGCGCTCAACTCGATCAACGGCGTGCCCGCCACTGCCAACACCTGGCTGATGAACGACCTGCTGCGCAAGGACTGGGGCTTCAAGGGCCTGACCGTCAGTGACCATGGCGCGATCTTCGAACTGATCAAGCACGGCGTGGCCAAGGACGGGCGTGAAGCCGCCAAGCTCGCGATCAAGGCCGGCATCGACATGAGCATGAACGACTCGCTGTACGGCAAGGAACTGCCTGGGTTGCTCAAGTCCGGCGAAATCCAGCAGAGCGACATCGACAACGCCGTGCGCGAAGTGCTTGGCGCCAAGTACGACATGGGCCTGTTCAAGGACCCGTACCTGCGCATCGGCAAGGCCGAGGATGACCCGGTCGACACCTACGCCGACAGCCGCCTGCACCGGGCCGAGGCCCGCGACATTGCGCGCCGCAGCCTGGTGTTGCTGAAAAACCACAACGACACCCTGCCGCTGAAAAAATCCGCGACCATTGCCCTGGTCGGCCCGCTGGCCAAGGCGCCTATCGACATGATGGGCAGTTGGGCTGCTGCCGGCCGGCCTGCGCAATCGGTGACCCTGCTCGACGGCATGAACGCCGTGATCGGCGAAAAAGGCAAAGTGCTCTATGCCCGTGGCGCCAACATCACCGGCGACAAAGCGGTGCTCGACTACCTCAACTTCCTCAACTTCGACGCCCCGGAAGTGGTGGATGACCCGCGCCCTGCCCAAGTGCTGATTGACGAAGCGGTGAAGGCGGCGAACAACGCCGACGTTATCGTCGCGGCGGTGGGCGAGTCCCGTGGCATGTCCCACGAGTCATCGAGCCGCACCGACCTGAACATCCCGCAAAGCCAGCGCGACTTGATCAAGGCCCTCAAAGCCACCGGCAAACCGCTGGTGCTGGTGCTGATGAATGGCCGTCCGCTGTCGATTCTGGAAGAAAACCAACAGGCCGATGCGATCCTGGAAACCTGGTTCGCAGGTACCGAAGGTGGCAACGCCATTGCCGACGTGCTGTTCGGCGACTACAACCCATCGGGCAAGCTGCCGATCACCGTCCCTCGCTCCGTTGGGCAGATTCCAACCTATTACAACCACCTGACCATCGGCCGGCCATTCACCCCAGGCAAGCCGGGCAACTACACCTCGCAGTACTTCGATGACACCACAGGCCCCCTGTTTCCGTTTGGCTATGGCCTGAGCTACACCACGTTCAGCCTGTCGGACATGGCACTGTCGTCCACCACCCTGAACAAGACCGGCAAGCTCGACGCCAGCGTCACCGTGAAGAACACCGGCAAGGTAGACGGCGAAACGGTTGTGCAGTTGTATATCCAGGACGTGGCCGGCTCGATGATCCGCCCGATCAAGGAGCTGAAGAACTTCCAGAAGGTCATGCTCAAGGCCGGCGAAGCGCGCACGCTGCACTTCACCATTACCGAGGACGACCTGAAGTTCTACAACAGCCAGCTCAAGTACGCGGCCGAACCGGGTGAGTTCAATGTGCAGATCGGGTTGGATTCCCAGGACGTGCAGCAACAAACCTTCGAACTGCTCTGATCTGAAGCTGTAAACACGGCCTGGGTGGGAGCTGGCTTTTGTGGGAGCTGGCTTGCCTGCGATACAGGCACCTCGGTTTGTCAGGTGTACCGAGGTGCCTGTATCGCAGGCAAGCCAGCTCCCACATTTGATTGAGTGATGCGACTAGCCGCGCCGGTCGAGCAGATTGACCACCAGCCGGTCAATCCAGCCCCACACCCGCTGCTTCACCCGCCGCCACAACGGCCGCGCCTTCCATGCCTCCAGGCTCACCGCCTGGCTCTGGGCAAAGTCCGCTTCGAAACTGCCCACCACCGCTGCCGTCAATTGCGGGTCCAGTGCTTCCAGGTTGGCTTCCAGGTTGAAGCGCAGATTCCAGTGGTCGAAATTGCACGAGCCAATGCTCACCCAATCGTCCACCAGCACCATCTTCAGGTGCAAAAAGCACGGCTGGTATTCAAAGATCTGCACGCCTGAACGCAGCAGGCGCGGGTAATAACGGTGCCCGGCGTAACGCACCGACGGGTGATCGGTGCGCGGCCCGGTGAGCAACAGACGCACGTCCACGCCGCGCCCAGCCGCCCGGCGCAAGGCACGGCGCACACTCCAGGTGGGCAGGAAGTACGGGGTGGCCAGCCAGATACGCGATTTGCTGCTGTTCAAGGCGCGAATCAACGATTGCAGGATGTCACGGTGCTGACGGGCGTCGGCATACGCAACGCGGCCTAGCCCCGGCCCGGTGGCGGGCACCTTGGGCAAGCGGGGCAAACCAAAATGGGTCGCCGGTTTCCATTCACGGCGCGCAGCGTTAGCGTGCCATTGCCGGTCGAACAGGGCCTGCCAGTCCAGCACCAATGGGCCGCTGATCTGCACCATCACTTCATGCCAGTCGGCGGTGTCTTGCCCCGGCGTCCAGAACTCGTCGGTGACACCGGTGCCGCCGACCACTGCAATGCGCTGGTCGATCAGCAGCAACTTGCGATGATCGCGATACAGGTTGCGCATCCAGCGCCGCCAGTTCAGGCGGTTGTAAAAGCGCAACTCCACGCCGGCATCGGTCAAGCGCTTGCGCAGCCCCAGGGTAAACGCCAGGCTGCCGTAATCGTCGAACAGGCAACGCACGTGCACGCCGCGTTCGGCGGCCAGCACCAGTGCCTGCACCATGGCTTCGGCGCAGGCACCCGCTTCGACCAGGTACAACTCAAGGTCAACCTGCTGCTCGGCCCGGGCGATGCCCACCAGCATCTGCGGGAAGAAGTTCGGCCCGTCGATCAGCAATTCGAACTGATTGGCGCTGCGCCATGGGAACACTGCGCCGCTCATGTCAGCGCGCCGTGAAGATCAGCACCGCACCCACCGGCACCGACAAACTGATCGACTTGAGCCCTGCCGCCTTGCGCAAGGTGGCGACACCGGGCGCCAGGTCGAAATCTTCGGCGTGCAATACCACAGGCTCCAGGGTCACCACTTGGAAGCGTCTATCATCCAGGCGCGTGGCCAGCAGCTCGGCGCTGTAGGTCTGGGTCTTGCCGTGCAGCGTGACGCTCAGGGGCAGGCGCAATTCCAACTGCGCGCCGGACGCCAGGTCGTTGATGGGCTGCAGGTTGATCTGCGCACTGATCTGCGCTTCGGGGAAGGTCTTGATCTCGAACAGCTCTCTACGCATGCGCTCGTCGCGCAGCGGGATGCCGCTGTTGATCGACTCCAGTTCCACTTCCAACTGAGCCGCGCCTTTGGCGTCGACCTTGCCGTGCAGCACCAGGAAGCGCTGCACTTCGGCAATCTCGGTGTTTTTGGTGGTGACGAAGGACAGGCGTGAGGATTCGTTATCCAGGTACCAGTCGGCGTGGGCGGGCACTGCTGCAGCGGCCAAAAGGGCGAAGGCCAAGGGTTTGATTGACATTGAAGACT
Organism: Pseudomonas sp. AP42; assembly: GCF_001728935.1. NCBI lineage: Bacteria > Pseudomonadati > Pseudomonadota > Gammaproteobacteria > Pseudomonadales > Pseudomonadaceae > Pseudomonas > Pseudomonas sp. AP42. The sequence continues at coordinate 37,030 of NZ_LYSO01000044.1, read as the reverse complement.
CGCGGGGGAAAACCTGAGCGAACCATAAGCGCAATCTCATGAACGGCGCAAATTCATTGTGGGAGCGGGCTTGCTCGCGAAAGCGCAGTGCCAGTCAATACATGTGTAGCTGATACACCGCCTTCGCGAGCAAGCCCGCTCCCACATTTATTCGGCGGTGACTATCAAACCAGCGCTCGCTGCACTTCGCAGATCGTTTCTTCAAGGCTGCCCATATGCAAATTCAACACACGCTCCACTGGCGCCTGATGCATCGGCCAATGCAACGCCATGCTCCCCACCAGGCGGCCATTGGCGCGCACCGGCAGCGCCACCGCCCGGATCAGGAACGGCAAACGCACAGGATATTCCCAATAGCCCTCGGTACGCTGGCCAAAGCCCTGGTGCTGGGTTTGCTCGCATGCGCGATAGTGCTCGTCTGCCGCCACATGATTACGGCCTGCCAGGCGCAGTACTTCTTCGGCCGGCAATTGCGTCAGGCAGGCCTTGCCCATCGCCGAGTGGAACAGGCTGGCGTACTGGCCGACGATCTGACAGTTGTTCGGGTACAGCTTGCGCAACACGCTGGGAATCGCACTTTCCATGACCTCCAGGCGTTCGCCATCAAAGCACGACAAATCCACCACCAGCCCGGTGCGCTCGCTCAGTTCCAGCAACCAGGGCGCGGCGCTCTCCACCACCTGGCGCTTGAAGCGTTGCTGGGTATCGCCGAACAAGCGCCGGGCACGCAGGCGGTAACGTCGATCACTCAGGCCCCGATAGACCCAACCCTGCTCCTGCAAGGTCAGCAACATGCGCGACACCGTGGCCTTGGGCAGACGCGTGAGGTAGTGCAGCTCTTCCAGCCCCAGGGCCTGGTGCTCGCCCAGCAACTCGACGATTGCCAGTGCGCGCTCAACCGAGCGTACGGTGCCTGTCTCCATGTTCGATCTCCCTGTAGCCGGTGGACGATCTTTTTTTCACAGCAAGATACAGGCCCGTTCAGCGCTCAGCGGGTCGTTGCAAGGCACGCCGGCGGCCGGCGTTGTACCCATTGGGTCAGTTGTTCATGGGCGTAGGCCAATTGCAGCACGGCCCTGTCGGCCTGGGCCGGGCCAATGATTTGCAGGCCCATGGGCAGGCCCTGGGGGTTGAAGCCCACGGGGATGCTCATGCTCGGCAAACCGGCGAGGGTCGGGCCGATCACCACTTCCATCCAGCGGTGATAAGTGTCCATTTCACGCCCGCCAACGACGCGTGGCCAAGGCTGTTGTGCATCGAAAGGGAACACCTGAGCGGTGGGCAACAGCAGGAAATCGTAACGTTCAAACAACTTGCCCAAAGCACGGTACCACTCACTGCGGTCTACCGACGCCTGGTACACCTGCTGGGCGCTCAAACCCTGGCCGCCCTCCACTTCCCATTGGGCTTCGGGTTTGAGCAGTGCGCGTTTTTGCGGGTTGGCGTAGGCCGCGCCGAGGTTGCCGTGCACCAGCCAATGGCGGTGTACCAACCAGCAGCGCCACAGGCGCGCCATGGAAAAATCGGGTTGGCAACGGTGCACTTCACAGCCCAGGCTGGCGAAATCTTCCAGCGCCGCTTCGCACAGGCTCATCACGCCATCATCCATCGGCAGATAACCGTTGTAGTCCCCCAGCCAACCCAGGCGCGCGCCCGTGAAGTCACGCTGCAACGGCTGGCCCAGCACCGCCGAATCAGCCTGGGAGGACAGCGGCGTGCGAGGGTCGTAACCGGCCTGGATGCTCAGCAACCGCGCCACATCCGTGACGCTGCGCCCCATCGGGCCTTCGGTGCCCAGTTGCTGCACGAACAGCTCCGGCATCGGCCCGTGGGGCACCCGCCCTTGGGAGGGGCGCAAGCCGAACACGTTGTTGAACGCCGCCGGGTTGCGCAGCGAGCCCATCATGTCGCTGCCGTCGGCCACCGGCAGCATACGCAGCGCCAAGGCCACCGCCGCCCCGCCACTGCTGCCACCCGCCGCCAGGCTTGGGTCATAGGCATTGCCGGTGGTGCCGAACAGCGTGTTGTAGGTGTGGGAGCCCAGGCCGAACTCCGGCACGTTGGTCTTGCCGATGATGATCGCACCACTGGCTCGCACCCGCGCCACGCTGATGGCGTCTTCGCCCGGCACATGCTCGGCGAACAGCGGTGAGCCCAGGGTGGTGCGCAAGCCCTGGGTGGCCGCCAGGTCCTTGATGGCCTGGGGCATGCCATGCATCCAGCCACGGGAGTGGCCCTGGCCCAACTCACGATCGCAGGCCCTCGCCTCGGCCAGCACGGCCTCGCTGTCGCGCAACGACACCAGCGCATTCACGCCGGGGTTAAAGCGCTGGATCTGCGCCAGGTACGCCTGCATCACTTCCTCGCACGACACCTGGCGCCCATGAATGGCCCGCGACAGTTCAGTGGCATCCCAATCAACAATACTCAAGGCTTCACCTCTCTGGAAAACGGCAACGGCTTGCTCGCCCGGGGGGCCTCGCGCATGCAGTAAGTGCCCAGCAGCGTCAGCACGCAGGCGAACAATACATAAAACGAGGGCGCCACCGGTGTGCCCAGCACGTTGCTCAGCCAGGTCACGATCAACGGCGCGAAACCACCGAACACCATCACCGCCACGTTATAGGCCACCGACACGCCGGTGGAGCGCACCTCAATGGGGAACTGCTCGGCCAATGCCGTCGGCGCTGGCCCGAAGAACCCGCCAATCGCCGTGCACAACATCACCTGCATTACCAGCAAGCGCTCGATGGACGGCGCCGCCGCCACCCACACATACAACGGGTAGACCATCACGAAAAACGCCAGGGTGAAGGCCATCAACACCGGTCGCCGCCCCAACCGATCCGACAACAAGCCGGACAAGGGGATCACCACGGTCATCAGCGCCACCGCAAACATCTGCACCATCAACACTTGGTCCAGCGGCAGGCCGAGGTTCTTGTGGGCGAAGGTGGGCATGTTCACCAGCACCACGTAGAACGACACCGTCGCGCCGCACGCCAGCCCCATCGACACCAAAATACTGCGCCGATGCTCACGCAGCACTTGCATCAGGCTCGGCGCCGGGCCGGTGGCTTGCTTGCGCGCTTCGATGAATTCTTCCGGGTCTTCCATGTGCCGACGAATCCACAACCCCACCGGGCCGATCAACAAGCCCAGCACAAACGGCAGGCGCCAGCCCCACAGGTCGAGGGTCTCGGGCGAAAAGAAATGCGTGACCAGCGCCACCATCGCCGCGCCACCAAACACCGCCAGGCACTGCCCCACCAATTGCCAGGAGCCATACAAGCCCTTGCGATGGGCCGGCGCGCTCTCTACCAGAAATGCCGTGGCGCTCGCGTACTCACCGCCAGTGGCAAAGCCCTGGAGCATGCGCGCCACCACGATCAACAACGGCGCGCCCATGCCGATGGCGGCATAGTTCGGCGCGAAGGCGATCAGCGCGATGGACACGGTCATCAGCCGGATAATCAACTGCATCGCCGCCTTGCGGCCTTTGCGATCAGAGTAGATACCCAACAGGATGCCGCCCACCGGACGCATGAAAAAGCCCACGCCGAAGGTGGCCAGCGCCATCAGCAACGATGCGTACTCGTCCTCCGAGGGGAAGAACTGCCGGGCGATAATGCTGGCCAGAAAGCCGTAGACGATAAAGTCGTACCACTCCAACGCGTTGCCGATCACGGCCGCCACCACTTGGCGAGTGCGCGAGACACCAGGTTTTGCAGTCTGCATGAGGAGCACTCCATTCAACCGATAAGGGAAAGGGTCCAGCGGCAGAAAAAGACGTTGCTGTAGGAGCGAGCTTGCTCGCGAAGGTCGTCAACGATGACGCAGCGCTATCAGGGAGCACGTGTCGCCTGTGGTTTTTTCGCGAGCAAGCTCGCTCCTACAAGGGTTTGGGTTAGCCGGCCGGCTTGAGCCAGCTCTCGGCCAGCGCGCCCCAATAGGCGGCGCCGGTCAGCAGGATGTCGTCGTTGAAGTCATAGGCGGGGTTGTGCACCATCGGCCGCGACACGCCGTTGCCGATAAACAAGTAACTGCCGGGGCAGCGTTGCAGCATCCAGGCGAAGTCTTCGCTGCCCATCAGCGTGCGGGTGTTGCCATCCACGGCGTCGGCACCGAGCAAGGCCACGCCGACCTGGCGGGCGAATTCGGTTTCTTCGGCGTGGTTGACCAGCACCGGGTAGGCCGGCCGGTGTTCGACCTGCACGGTGCAGCCGAAGCTGGCGGCCTGGGTCTGGATGATTGCGTTGACCCGTTCCAGCATCTGTTCGCGCACCTTAGGGTTAAGTGCGCGCAGGCTCAGGCGCAGCAGGGCTTGCTGGGGAATCACGTTGGCGGCTTGCCCCGCTTGCAGCGCGCCGACCGTGACCACGGCGGCTTCCTGGGTGTCGATATTGCGCGCCACCACCGTTTGCAACGCCATGACCATGCTCGCCGCCGCCACCAGCGGGTCCACGGTCAAATGCGGCATCGAGCCGTGGCCACCTACGCCTTCAAGCGTCACGGTAAGCAGATCCTGAGAGGCCATCATCGGCCCCACTCTCAAGCCCAGATGCCCCGCCGGCAAGCCCGGCATATTGTGCATGCCGAACAGCCCATCACAGGGAAAGCGCTCCAGCAAACCGTCCACCAACATCGCCTCGGCGCCGCCCTGGCCTTCTTCGGCGGGTTGGAAAATCAGGTTCAACGTGCCGTGAAATTGCCGCGTCGCCGCCAAGTAACGCGCAGCGCCGAGCAACATGGTGGTATGGCCGTCATGGCCGCAGGCATGCATGCAACCGGCGTGCTGGCTGGTGTAGGCCGCGCCGGTGTTTTCGATGATGGGCAAGGCGTCCATATCGGCACGAATCCCCAACGTGCGCGAGCTGTTGCCATTGCGCAGCACACCGACCACACCGGTCTTGCCGATGCCGGTGTGCACCTCGTAACCCCACTCTTTAAGTGACTGTGCGACCAACGCTGAGGTGCGGTTTTCTTCAAAGCCGAGTTCGGGATGGGCGTGGATATCGTGACGCACAGCGTGCAAGTCGCTGGCAACGTCGCTGAGCCAATCCAGGATGTGCTGGTGCGGGCGCATGGTGATTCTCCTCACAGGCGGGTGGTCCCTTTCTTGTTGGCGACACATCGACAGCTAAGCGCGATGTGGGCGTGAGGACAATCAAAGGTGGTTCCACTCTGTGGAACCTCGGGGCTGGCTCTTTTTCCGAAAGCCCACGCAGATAATCTAAATGTGGGCTTGCCTGCGATGGCGGAGTGTCAGCCAAACAATGGTGACTGACCCACCGCTACCGGGAGCAAGCTCCCTCGCCACAACAGCCATTTGCCACCGGTTGCGAGGGCGCGTTCACAGGATTAATTTCTGCGGCGTCGCTGCTCCTCGCATTATTTAGGCGAAATGGGCAAAGCCATCATTGATGACTTGTTGCTGGCGATGCAGTCCGGCAGTCAAACTCCACAGTAAGTAGTACACGCCCGGTGCACCGCATCGGGCGTCTAAATACTTGTACTGCAAAGTACTTAATCCTTTTTCATGGGTATACGATGAAGGATTTAGACTAGCTCATTAACGATCTCAATGACAAACTCCTCTACAAACTCACTTCCAATATCACACCAATCCACATTCCACCGTGGCGCAGGATCAAGAGACCAGTTCGCTACAATCGGAAATCCTGGATCAAGGCCATACTCAGAAAACAGCTTGCCATCATCCTGCAGCAGAATCTTGTTAGTTTCAGGCATTCTCTTCGCGATATAGTCGGCAAGCGAAACAGCCGGATACAACAGCTCTGCATATTTATGCCTCTCTAACCACCCCTTATTTATATCCTTACCAATATCAGCCAACGACATAATATCAGTATAGGCCATCCGACTTATCGATCGGTAGTAACGCTTCACTCCATCTGGATCCCCCGCACCTGAAGTAATCCCGATATCAAACTTTCCGCCATAATACGCAACAATCAAACGTCTCACATCGGCCGGCGTATAATTATCTATATCAACCTTAATCTTACACAGAAAGAAGTTATCCATACCCATAAAGTTAAACACGCAAAATTCTTGAACTCTTGGATTTCTTGGGATGGCTGAGGGGCCTTGCACCTTGAATTTCTCAAACGCTGCTGCGCTCATAAAAACCCCATCGACCTGGCGCCACGTTTTGTCAACATCCGCTCGACACTCTACCCATCTTTTTATATAGCCATAAGGATTATTTTTTGGCTGAAAACTATTATCTTCTAGTTCAAGAGGGGGCGCCTCGAGCCGAGCGGTTTCCAGAAACATTTGCACCGCCAAAGTATTTTCATTCGGCATACTTTCATCATTTCTAATCTCCACACTTTCACACACAGACAAACCATGAAGCACCTCTTTTTTTTCATACAAATAAGCCCACTTTTTCATAACTTCCTCCAATTACAAAAATGAATGACAGAAAAGAGTATCAACCTCACATTAAATCGGCACCACTGTCACATCTAACAGTTACTCATATCAATTCCAAATAAACCCAGCCCACATCAATTACAAAAACACATATCAGTCCCAAAACGAATGATTTTTACCGACAGCTGCCAACGGCTTATTACTAGACTCTCTAACTAAACCCGCTCTCCTTGTGGAGAAGGGCACTGCTCGACCCGGCCAGTTCCCACGAGCGGCAGCGCTGGGTGAACCGTCGCTTCGCAGCTAACAGCCATATCCAAGTTCAATACGCGCTACATCGTGAGCGATTGCGTTAGGCACGTTCCAACACCAACGCTGGTTACAAAGTCCATGACCTGAGCGACTGTTCCGCGTCAACGCCGGGGTTCCGCTTGTGGAAGCCCTCGAACACGCCTCCCACGTGCTCTACTACGCAAAAATGCTCGCGCTTGAAGCGGCCATGGACCCCAAGGCGGAGAAGTTTGCGTTTGCCTCGCATTATCTGGGTGAGATGGGTAAGGCGATCATTGATGACTTGCTGCTGGCGATGCAGCCCGGCAGTCAAACCGCGATGTAAGTAGTACGCGCCCGGTGCACCGCATCGGGCGCTTGTCTGTATCTCTCTCAATTTCCCATGACAGCACAAATACAATGTGGGAGCTGGCTTGCCTGCGATGACGGCGGCACAGGCACCAATGATGTTGACTGACCTGCCGCTATCGCAGGCAAGCCAGCCACAGGGGAATTTGGGTGTGTCAGGGGTTGAGGCGGCAGCCTTGGCGGTTGCCCATCCATCGCGCTGTATGCGTACGCCCCAACCCACTCGCCGTCACTTCACTGCGTTCCGGCTTATCGATAAATGCACTGATGGGCACGTACTGCTTCACATACCCGAGGCAATAGTCCGCCGGGTTGTTGGCCACATACCGGCACGAGCAATACTCTTTGGCCGTGTACGCCGCGATGATGTCTGGGAAGGCTTGCAGGTTGACGCGCTCGTGCCAAACCCACCCCAAGAGTGCGAAAAACAGCACCGGTAAAACGCTGATAAATGGATGACGACGGATCATGAGCGCACCGCCGCCAGCACGCGTTTGAGCAGTTCGTTATGCCGGTAACTGCCATCGCGATCATCGCCGTAGCGCACGATCACCAAGTGTTCGTCGGGCAGCACAAACAGCGCCTGGCCCCAGTGTCCCAGCGCGGCGAAGGTAGTGGCCGGTGCGTCGGGCCAGGGTTGAGGGGCGCCGGTGTTGAGCCACCAATGGCCGCCTGGCACGGCTTCATCCTGGCCGGCTTTGTAGTGGTCGAAGGGCCGGCGGTTGAAGGCAACCCAGTCCTTGGGCAGCAGTTGCCGCTCGCCCCAGCGCCCATCCCGCGCCATCAGTAGCCCAACTCGTGCCAGATCGCGGGCCGTGAGGTAGGCATAGGATGATGCGACAAACGTCTCATCGGCATCGGTTTCCCAGGTTGCGTCGCGAATGCTCAGGGGCTGGAACAGCGCGTCCCACGGGTAGGTCATGTAGGCCTTGTGGCCGAGCATGCCCTTGAGCGCAGCGGACAGGATATTGCTGTCGCCACTGGAATAACGGAAAGCCTGGCCAGGGGCGGCGGCGGCTTTGGTATCTGCCGCGAATTGCGCCATGTCGGTGTGGCCACGGGTGTAGAGCATCGCCACCACCGAAGATTTCAATGGGGCGTATTCGTAGTCTTCCTGCCAATCCAACCCCGAAGCCCAGTGCAGCAGGTTGGCCATGCTTACCTTGGGGTGCTGCTTCATCGGCGGGTAGAAACGTGCGGCGGGGTCGCTGAGTTTGAAGCGGCCTTGCCCATAGGCCACGCCCAGCACGGTAGCCATCAGGCTTTTGCTGACGGACCAGGTGAGGTGCGGCGTGCTGGCAGTGGTGGGCGCGGCGTAGCGTTCATAAATGATTTGGCCGTCACGAATGACCAGCAACGCATCGGTGCGAATACCGTTGCGGGTGGCATCGTCACGGGGTGGGAAAGCGTAGGCGTCCAGGGCATCGACAGCGGGACCGGCGAGAAGCGTGCCCATGGCCCATTCCTTTTCAGGCCAGACTTCAGCGCGGGCATTAAGGGTGACAAACAGCAGGGCAACGCACAACAGGCCTCGGACCATGGACACGAACTCAAGGGGGGCATTCAAGCCCGCGAGCCTAGCCCACGCCAGTGACAGATTTGCGACAAGGGGCCTGTCATCCAACCGTCACCGTAACTTCATGGAGCTGACACCGAGGCTACATAGCCTGACTTTGGACAACAAAGTCGACTGGCCGCAACCTGGCCGGCACCCGGAGACTCGCTATGACTCAGATCGCCCGCATCAGCGACAAAGGCAATGAACGCCGTCTGCAAGCCGAACGCCTGGTAGGCGCACAGGCATTGCAGGAAGCCCAGGCCCTGCGGTTCAACGTGTTCAGCGGCGAATTCAACGCCAAGCTGAAAGGCGCGGAACTGGGTCTGGACATGGATGACTATGATGTTCACTGCAGCCATATCGGCGTGCGGGATTTGAACAGCGGTCGACTCGTCGCCACCACCCGCCTGCTTGACCACCAGGCCGCCAGCACCCTGGGCCGGTTCTACAGCGAAGAAGAATTCAGCCTGCATGGCCTGTTGCATTTGCAAGGCCCGATCCTGGAAATTGGCCGCACCTGTGTCGACCCGGCCTACCGCAACGGCGGCACCATTGCGGTGCTCTGGGGCGAGTTGGCCGAAGTGCTCAACCAGGGCGGCTACAGCTACCTGATGGGCTGCGCGAGCATCCCGATGCACGACGGCGGCATCCAGGCCCACGCGATCATGCAGCGCTTGCGCGAGCGCTACCTGTGCAACGAACACCTGCGCGCCGAACCAAAAAAACCGCTGCCGGCCCTGGACTTGCCGTCTAACGTCATCGCCGAAATGCCGCCGCTGCTCAAGGCCTACATGCGCCTGGGCGCGAAGATCTGCGGTGAGCCGTGCTGGGATGAAGACTTCCAAGTGGCCGACGTGTTTATCCTGCTCAAGCGCGACGAGTTGTGCCCGCGCTACGCGCGCCACTTCAAGGCGGCCATGTGATGAACCGCCTGCGCATTTACGGGCGCATCGCCCGCGTGTTGTTGGTGGTGGCGCTGGGGTTGAGCATGGCCAGTGTATTTGGCCTGTTCGAGCGCCTGGGGGTGGCTAACTCGATGGTGCGGCGCCAGCGTTGGTCGCGCTTCTTTATGGCGCGACTGACCAACGCCCTGCCCTTTCGCGTGACGGTGCATGGGGAGTTGCCGCAAACGCCGATGCTGTGGGTGAGCAATCATGTGTCCTGGACGGATATCCCATTGCTGGGCATGGTGGCGCCGATGTCGTTTTTGTCCAAGGCCGAGGTGCGTACCTGGCCGGTGGCGGGCTGGCTGGCGGCCAAGGCGGGCAGCCTGTTTATTCGTCGCGGTTCAGGTGACAGCCAGTTGATCCGCAAGCAGATGACCCGTCATCTGGAGCAACAGCACCCCTTGCTGATGTTCCCCGAAGGCACCACCACCGACGGGCGCGGCCTGCGCACGTTTCACGGGCGCTTGCTGGCCAGCGCGATCGATGCGGATGTGTCACTGCAGCCAGTGGCGATTCGGTATCTGCGCGACGGCCAAGTCGACCCGCTGGCGCCCTTTATTGGCGATGATGATTTGCTCTCGCACCTGATGCGCTTGTTTTCCAATGACCGCGGCGATGTGGAGATTCATGTGCTCAAGCCGATTGCCTGCGCTGGGCAGGAACGTGCGGCATTGGCGTATCAGGCGCAGCAGGCGGTGCAGAAGGCGTTGTTTGGTGAAGCGGTGCGACCGGTCGAACCACGCGGCACCTTGATTGCCGCCTGAACACGATTCGTCTGTAGGAGCGAGCTTGCTCGCGAGAAACCGCAGAGCACCGCATTCGCTCTAGATGCCCGCGTTATCGTTAGCGATTTTCGCGAGCAAGCTCGCTCCTACAGAAGGCCTGCAAGATGGGGTAGAACTCACTGAAGTCCCGGCTCAACGGCTCATACAAAACCCGCAACTCCTGCATCGCATACCCCAATTCCTCGGGCTGTGTCAGCCGCCGCGAAATCCCGCGCAGCACCTGGTCCATCACCGCAAACTCGCGGTACGAGCCCAACCAATCATCCGCTGCCATATACGGCGCAATCTGCGCCAGCCGCCCCGGCAACGCGGGTTCGGCCGCCAACACCCGATACACCTGCGACGTGAAACGCTCCAGGGGTTGGTCGGCATACAGCGCCCAGTCGCGCGCCAGGCAATGGTCAAAAAACACATCGAGGACGATGCCGGCATAGCGCCTGCGGGTCTGGCTGAAACGCGACAACGCCTCCCCCACCAAGGGGTGGCTGTCGGTGAACCGGTCGATGGAGCGATGCAGCTGGATCGCCGCTTCGATTTGCGGGCTGAACTGGCCCTGCAGGCGGCCTTTGACGAAGTCGCCATAGAGGCTGCCCAGCAGTTGTGCAGGAAGTTGGCCGCCCAGGTGCAGATGTGCGAGATAATTCATGCCGCGCAGTCGACCACTGCCACCCACATATCGTTATAACCCGATATACCGATTCGCTTTGGCCTCAGATCAAAATCATATTGGTATATCGGGATATGACGATTTAGAGTTCGCCTCATCGCGATATAACGCTTTACGACACCGAGCACCCTGCCATGTCCATCGACCTCGACGAAATAATAAAAGCCCTGGCGCACCCAGTACGACGAGACATCCTCACCTGGCTCAAAGACCCGAAAGTGCAGTTCCCCGAGCAATTGCACAACCACGAATACGGCATCTGCGCCGGGCAGATCGACCAGCGCTGCGGCTTGTCCCAGTCGACCGTGTCGGCCCACCTGGCCACCTTGCAACGGGCGGGGTTGATCAGCAGCCAGAAGGCCGGGCAGTGGCACTTTTTCAAGCGCAACGAGGAGGTGATCCAAGCCTTTCTCACGGCGCTCATCACCGAACTCAGCGCACCGTAATCACCAAGGACACGCCCCATGCCCCTCTCGCTACTCATACTGGCCCTGAGCGCCTTCGCCATCGGCACCACCGAGTTCGTCATCATGGGCTTGCTGCCCGATGTGGCGACGGACCTGGGTGTGTCGATTCCCGGCGCCGGCTGGCTGGTGACCGGCTACGCCCTGGGCGTGGCCATCGGCGCACCGTTCATGGCACTGGCCACCGCCAAGCTGCCACGCAAGGCGGCGCTGGTAGCGTTGATGGGTATTTTCATTATCGGCAACCTGCTCTGTGCCCTGGCAAGCGACTACAACGTGCTGATGTTTGCCCGTGTGGTAACGGCGTTGTGCCACGGTGCCTTCTTCGGGATTGGTTCAGTGGTGGCGGCCAACCTGGTGCCGGCCAACAAACGTGCGTCGGCGGTGGCGCTGATGTTCACCGGGTTGACCCTGGCCAACGTGCTGGGCGTGCCCCTGGGTACGGCGCTGGGCCAGGAAGCCGGCTGGCGCTCGACCTTCTGGGCCGTGACCGTGATTGGCGTGATCGCCTTGATCGGCCTGATTCGCTTTTTGCCCGCCAAGCGTGACGAAGAAAAACTCGACATGCGCGCCGAACTGGCCGCCCTCAAGGGTGCCGGTATCTGGTTGTCGCTGAGCATGACCGCGCTGTTCGCCGCGTCGATGTTCACCCTCTTTACCTACGTCGCACCGCTGCTCGGCGATGTCACCGGCGTGTCGCCCAAGGGCGTGACCTGGACCCTGTTGCTGATCGGCCTGGGCCTCACCGTGGGCAACATCATCGGCGGCAAACTGGCAGACAAGCGCCTGGCGGCTACCTTGATCGGCGTGTTCATCAGCATGGCGGTGGTGTCCACGCTGCTGAGCTGGACCAGCGTTGCGGTGATCCCAACCGAGATCACCCTGTTCCTGTGGGCCACCGCCTCGTTCGCCGCCGTGCCGGCGCTGCAAATCAACGTGGTGACCTTCGGCAAGGCCGCGCCGAACCTGGTGTCCACCTTGAACATCGGCGCCTTCAACATTGGCAACGCCCTCGGCGCCTGGGTCGGCGGCAGCGTAATTGCCCACGGCTTCGGCCTGACCAGCGTGCCGCTGGCGGCCGCCGCACTGGCGATTCTCGCGCTGCTGGTGACCCTGATCACTTTCCGTCAGGGCGGCAATGCCGACCTGGCCCCCGCGACCCACTGATCAACTTAAAAGAGAAGGTGTTTTTTCCATGACGACTATTTTCGATCCGATCACACTGGGCGACGTGCAGCTGTCGAACCGCATCATCATGGCGCCGCTGACCCGCTGCCGCGCGGATGCCGGGCGCGTGCCCAATGCGCTGATGGCCGAGTACTACGTGCAACGCGCCTCCGCGGGGCTGATACTCAGCGAAGCCACTTCCGTGACACCGATGGGCGTGGGCTACCCGGACACCCCCGGCATCTGGTCCAACGACCAGGTGCGCGGCTGGGCCAACATCACCAAGGCCGTGCACGGCGCGGGCGGCAAGATCTTCCTGCAGTTGTGGCACGTCGGCCGCATTTCCCACGAGTCCTACTTGGACGGCGAAACTCCGGTGGCCCCGAGTGCAGTCCAGGCTAAAGGCCACGTCAGCCTGGTTCGCCCGCTGGCCGACTACCCTACCCCGCGCGCCCTGGAAACCGCTGAAATCGCCGACATCGTCGACGCTTACCGCACCGGCGCCGAGAACGCCAAGGCTGCCGGTTTCGACGGCGTGGAAATCCACGGCGCCAACGGCTATCTGCTCGACCAGTTCCTGCAAAGCAGCACCAACCAGCGCACCGACCAGTACGGTGGCTCCCTGGAAAACCGTGCGCGCCTGTTGCTGGAAGTCACCGACGCCGCCATCGAAGTCTGGGGCGCCGGCCGCGTGGGCGTGCACCTGGCACCGCGTGCTGATGCGCATGACATGGGCGACGACAACCTCGCCGAGACCTTCACCTACGTCGCCAGCGAACTGGGCAAGCGCGGCATCGCCTTTATCTGCTCGCGCGAAAAAGAAGGCGCGGACAGCCTGGGCCCACAGCTGAAAAAAGCCTTCGGCGGTGCGTACATCGCCAACGAACGCTTCACCAAAGACAGCGCCAATGCCTGGCTGGCGGCGGGCAAGGCGGATGCGGTGGCCTTTGGTATTCCTTTCATCGCCAACCCGGACCTGCCGGCGCGACTGAAGGCCGATGCGCCGTTGAACGAGCCGCACCCGGAGACCTTCTACGGTAAAGGCCCGGTGGGTTATATCGACTACCCGACGCTGCCGATCTAAAGCAACCCGTAAAACCCAATACTGTAGGAGCGAGCTTGCTCGCGAAAAACGTCAACGATAACGCGCGCTTCCTGAATGAACGCGGCGTCTGTTAGTTTTTCGCGAGCAAGCTCGCTCCTACAGTGTCAGGGGCAAGTTCTCTCCCACATTTGTGCCTGTTGGAAACATCGCTTCACAGAACCGCAACAATATCGCTACAAAATACTTAGCCGGCTACCTATCAACCGCCCGCCATGCCGTATATAAAGTCACCCCACAAATCAGGCAGAAGGACGATTGACCGTCTTTAGGCTTTACTGTTGACACAACGGGTTGCAATTACGCATTTTGTTTCAATTGCGCAGGCTGGGGCTCAGGCGCAGCATGTCCAGCCCTATATCAGCCCAGCGCTCGGCGTCCTGATGCAGTTCAAAGCTATCGGGGACCAGCAGCCACTGGCCGATCAAACCGTGGATAAAGGCATGTATGCAGACAGCCCCACGGGTGGTGTCGAGATTTTCAGGCAGTTGCCCGCGATTGACCGCGTTACGCAACGTCAGGCTGATACGCAGGTTGCATTCCAGGCTATGGGTCTGGCGTTGGCGGCGCATGTCGCACATTTCATCGGTGAACTCGCACTTATGAAACAGAATCTCGTTGATGCGCCGGGTTTTCGGGTCCAGGGCCACTTCATGGTAGAGATGAATCATCAGCTTGCGCATACAGCCCAGCGGGTCGACTTCATCCTCGCTTTCACTCGCCCGGGCCAATTCGTCCAGGGGTTCGTGCAGCGTGTCGAGCAAGGCCTGGAGCAAATCGGACTTATTGCTGAAATGCCAATAGATAGCCCCACGCGTGACGCCCGCCAACGCGGCGATGTCCGCCAGGGTGGTGCGCGCCACACCACGCTCATAAAAGGCTTGCTCGGCGGCTTGGAGAATCTGGCTGCGCGTTTCCTGAGCTTCCTCTTTGGTGCGACGAACCATGGCAGTAAAACCTCAATCAGGACACTGTGGATGGTACTTGACCATCATCTGAATAATTGTGGGACGACGCCGTCATGGGCGCCGAACGTACTAGAATCGAGGCTTGCGGCGGTGCTTTGTCAGCATTGCGCGAAGCCTGTCAAGAGTTTACAAACAACCATGAACGTAAGTATATTGCGTAGCAAGCTACTTATCCACTCACGGCTTGTTTTTTACCCTTCCACACTTCTTGTGCGCACTCTGCGCGCCTGACCCGAGGATCTTCATGCAACTTAAGCCAGCTGTTACCGCTCTGGTCACTGCCGTCGCCCTGGCATCGCTGCTCAGCGGATGTAAAAAGGAAGAAGCGGCACCGCCCGCTCAAACCCCTCAGGTCGGCGTGGTCACCATTCAACCGCAAGCCTATACCCTGACCACCGAGCTGCCTGGCCGCACCACGGCCTTCCGCATTGCGGAAGTTCGGCCGCAGGTCAACGGCATCATTCTCAAGCGCCTGTTCAAGGAAGGCGCCGACGTGAAGGAAGGGCAACAGCTCTACCAGATCGACCCGTCGGTGTATGAAGCCACCCTGAAAAGCGCACAAGCCAGCCTGTCCCAGACCAAGTCCATCAGCGACCGCTACAAGCAGTTGGTCGATGAACAGGCCGTCAGCCGTCAGGAATACGACACTGCCGTCGCCAACCGCATGACCGCCGAAGCAAACGTTCAAACCGCCCAGATCAACGTGCGCTACACCAAAGTGTTTGCACCGATCTCCGGGCGCATTGGTCGTTCTTCGGTGACCGAAGGCGCACTGGTCAGCAATGGCCAGGCCGATGCCATGGCCGTGATTCAGCAACTGGACCCGATCTACGTCGACGTCACGCAGTCCTCGGCTGAAATGCTGAAACTGCGCCGCGATCTGGAAAGCGGCCAGCTGGAGAAGGCCGGCGAAAACGCCGCCAAGGTCAAGCTGACCCTGGAAGATGGCACGGCCTACGCCCAGGACGGCAAGCTCGAGTTCTCCGAAGTGTCGGTCGACCAGACCACCGGTTCCGTGACCCTGCGTGCCGTGTTCCCCAACCCTGACCACGTGCTGCTGCCGGGCATGTTCGTGCACGCCCAACTGCTGGCCGGTGTGAACAGCAAGGCCATCCTGGCGCCGCAGCAAGGCGTGACCCGCGACCTGCGCGGCATTCCAACGGCGCTGATCGTGAACAAGGACAACAAGGTCGAGCAACGCGAACTGGTTGCCAACCGTACCGCCGGTGCCTACTGGCTGGTGGAAAAAGGCCTCAATGCCGGTGATCGCGTCATCACCGAAGGCTTGCAGTACGTCAAGCCAGGCGCCGAGGTGAAGGTCACGGAAGCCTCCAACGCCAAACCCGCCGGTACCGCTGCAGCGCCTGCTGCCGCTGCTGGTCAAGGGGAGTAATCCATGTCGAAATTTTTTATCGACCGTCCCATTTTCGCCTGGGTAATTGCCCTGGTGATCATGCTGGTCGGGGCACTCTCGATCCTGAAGTTGCCCATCAACCAATACCCGGCCATTGCGCCAACGGCCATTGATATCCAGGTGACCTACCCAGGCGCGTCCGCACAAACCGTGCAGGACACCGTGGTGCAGGTCATCGAGCAACAGCTCAACGGTATCGACAACCTGCGTTATGTCTCCTCGGACAGTAACTCCGACGGCAGCATGACCATCACCGTGACGTTCAACCAGGGTACCAACCCGGATATCGCCCAGGTTCAGGTACAGAACAAGCTGAACCTGGCCACCCCACTGCTGCCCCAAGAAGTGCAGCAACAGGGTATCCGTGTGACCAAGTCGGTGAAGAACTTCCTGATGGTGATCGGTCTGGTGTCGGAAGACGGCAGCATGACCAAGGACGACCTCTCCAACTACATCGTGTCCAACATCCAGGACCCGATCTCCCGTACCGCGGGGGTGGGTGACTTCCAGGTGTTCGGTTCGCAGTACGCCATGCGTATCTGGCTAGACCCGGCCAAGCTGAACAACTACCAGCTCACGCCAGTGGACGTCAGCAATGCCATCAAGGCTCAGAACGTGCAGGTGGCCACCGGCCAATTGGGCGGTCTGCCTGCCCTGCCTGGCACCCAGCTGAACGCCACGATCATCGGCAAGACGCGTCTGCAAAGCACCGAAGAATTCGCCAAGATCCTGATGAAGGTGAACACCGACGGCTCCCAGGTTCGCCTGGGTGATGTCGCGCGTATCGAACTGGGCGGCCAGAACTACAGCATCAGTGCACAGTTCAACGGCAAGCCGGCTTCGGGTATGGCGATCAAGCTGGCGGCCGGTGCCAACGCACTGGACACCGGCAAGGCCATCCGCGAAACAGTCAAGTCCCTGGAGCCGTTCTTCCCGCCTGGCATGAAGGCGGTGGTGCCCTATGACACCACCCCGGTCGTGACCGAATCGATCTCCGGTGTGGTTCACACTCTGGTCGAAGCGATCGTGCTGGTATTCCTGGTGATGTTCCTGTTCCTGCAGAACTTCCGTGCCACCATCATCACCACCATGACCGTACCGGTGGTATTGCTGGGTACCTTCGGGATCCTGGCGGCGTGCGGCTTCACCATCAACACCCTGACCATGTTCGGCATGATCCTGGCCATCGGCTTGCTCGTGGACGATGCCATCGTTGTGGTGGAAAACGTCGAACGGGTAATGGCCGAGGAACACCTGTCGCCCAAGGAAGCAACGATCAAGTCCATGGGCCAGATCCAGGGCGCCCTGGTGGGTATTGCCCTGGTACTCTCGGCGGTACTGCTGCCGATGGCGTTCTTCGGTGGTTCCACCGGTGTGATCTACCGGCAGTTCTCCATCACCATTGTTTCGGCGATGGCGTTGTCGGTACTGGTTGCCCTGATCTTCACCCCGGCGTTGTGCGCCACCATGCTCAAGCCGATTGATCCGGAAAAACACGGCCAACCCAAGCGCGGCTTCTTCGGCTGGTTCAACCGTACCTTCGACCGTGGCGTACTCAAGTACGAGCGCGGCGTGGGCGGCATGATCAAGCACAAGATCCCTGCGTTCCTGGTGTATGCGCTGATCCTGGTCGGCATGATCTGGATGTTCACCCGTATTCCAAGCGCGTTCCTGCCTGAGGAAGACCAGGGTGTGATCTTCGCCCAGGTGCAGACACCGGTTGGTGCTTCGGCTGAGCGCACGCAAAAAGTCGTCGACGACATGCGCGCCTTCCTGCTGAACGACAAGGAAGGCGAGCCAGGCGAAGGCAAGGCGGTGAAGTCGGTGTTTACCGTGAACGGCTTCAACTTTGCTGGCCGTGGCCAGAGCTCGGGTCTCGCGTTCGTGATGCTCAAACCGTGGGATGAGCGTGACTCGACCCAATCGGTGTTCGAAGTGGCCAAGCGTGCCCAGGGTTACTTCTTCGGGGCCTTCAAGGACGCCATGGTATTTGCCATCGTGCCACCTTCGGTACTGGAGCTGGGTAACGCCACCGGTTTTGACGTGTTCCTGCAAGACCAGGGTGGCGTCGGCCACGACAAGCTGATGGCTGCACGTAACCAGTTCCTGGGCGCGGCGGCACAGAGCAAGGTGCTGGCCGGCGTACGTCCTAACGGCGTGAACGACGAGCCGCAGTACGAGCTGACCGTTGACGACGAGAAGGCCAGTGCCCAGGGCATCAGCCTCGCGGATATCCAGCAGACCCTGGCCATTGCCTTGGGTGGTAGCTACATCAACGACTTCATCGACCGTGGTCGCGTGAAGAAGGTGTATGTACAAGGTGACGCCGCCAGCCGCATGTCGCCCGAAGACCTGGACAAATGGTACGTGCGCAGCAACGACGGGAAAATGGTGCCGCTGTCGGCCATCTCGTCGGGCCAGTGGATCTACGGTTCGCCCAAGCTTTCGCGATACAACGGTGTAGCGGCGATGGAAATCCTCGGTACCCCGGCACCGGGCTACAGTACCGGTGATGCGATGGCCGAAGTCGAACGCATCGCCAAAGAACTGCCGGCCGGTGTCGGTTACGCCTGGACAGGCCTGTCGTACGAAGAACGCCTTTCCGGTTCCCAGGCGCCAGCACTGTACGCACTGTCGCTGCTGGTCGTGTTCTTGTGCCTGGCGGCGCTGTACGAAAGCTGGTCGATCCCGATCGCGGTGATTCTGGTTGTACCTCTGGGTGTGATCGGTGCACTGATCGCCACCAGCATGCGCGGCTTGTCCAACGACGTGTTCTTCCAGGTGGGCCTGTTGGTGACGGTGGGCCTGGCGGCGAAAAACGCCATCCTCATCGTGGAATTCGCCAAGGAACTGCACGAGCAAGGCAAAGGCATCGTCGAGGCGGCTATCGAAGCATCCCGCATGCGTCTGCGCCCGATCATCATGACCTCGTTGGCGTTCATGCTCGGCGTATTGCCGCTGGCAATCTCCACCGGCGCCGGTTCAGGCAGCCAGCACGCAATCGGTACCGGCGTTATCGGCGGTATGATCACGGCCACTGTGCTGGCGATCTTCTGGGTGCCACTGTTCTACGCAACCGTGTCCGCCGCTGGCGAACGCAAAAAGAAAGACACTACTGAAACTCCTAAAGAGGCTGGCCAATGAGCAAGTCGCTACTTTCCCTAGCCGTCACCGCATTCGTGCTCAGTGGCTGCTCGCTGATACCTGACTATCAGCGTCCCGAAGCGCCGGTGGCCGCGCAGTTCCCGCAGGGGCCGGCGTATTCGTCGGCCCAGGCGCCGAGCCAGGCCGCTGCCGAGCAAGGTTGGAAGCAGTTTTTCCATGACCCTGCCCTGCAGCAATTGATCCAGACCGCGTTGGTGAACAACCGTGACCTGCGTGTCGCGGCGCTGAACATCGACGCCTATGCAGCGCAATACCAGATCCAGCGTGCCGACCTGTTCCCGGCGGTATCGGCCACCGGTAACGGCAGCCGTTCGCGTACCCCGGCCAAGCTGTCGCAGACCGGCGAATCGACCATCGCCAGCCAGTACTCGGCGGGCCTTGGCATCAGTTCGTATGAGCTGGACCTGTTCGGCCGCGTTCGCAGCCTCAGTGAAGAAGCGCTGCAAAAGTACTTCGCCACTGAAGAAGCGCGCCGCAGCACCCAAATCAGCCTGGTGGCCAGCGTGGCGAATGCCTACCTGACCTGGCAGGCCGACAAGGAGCTGCTCAAGCTGACCCAGGACACCCTGGCCGCGTTCGAGCAAAGCTACAAGCTCACCTCGCGCAGCAATGAAGTCGGCGTGGCCTCGGCCCTCGACCTCAGCCAGGCACGCACCTCGGTGGAAAACGCCCGCGTGCAACTGGCCCGTTACACCCGCCAGGTGGCCCAGGACGAAAACAGCCTGACCCTGCTGCTGGGCACCGGCCTGCCGGCCAATATCGCCAGCAAGCCGCTGTCCGATGACTTGCTCAGCGAAGTGCCGGCCGGGTTGCCATCAGACCTGCTGCAACGTCGTCCCGACATCGTGCAGGCCGAGTACAACCTCAAGGCGGCCAACGCCAATATCGGCGCGGCCCGTGCGGCGTTCTTCCCGAGCATCAGCCTGACCGCCAGCGCCGGCACCGCCAGCCCTACCCTGGGCGGCCTGTTCAAAGGCGGTTCGGGGACCTGGGCGTTTGCCCCGCAGATCAACATCCCGATCTTCAACGCCGGTAGCCTGCGCGCAAGCCTGGACTACTCGAAGATCCAGAAAGAGATCAACGTGGCCAACTACGAGAAGGCCATCCAGACCGGCTTCCAGGAAGTCTCCGACGGCCTCGCCGCGCGTGCGACCTACAAGCAGCAACTGGATGCCCAGCGCGGCTTCGTCGAGGCTAACCAGGATTACTACCGCCTGGCCGAGCGTCGCTACCGCATTGGTGTCGACAGCAACCTGACCTTCCTCGATGCCCAGCGCCAACTGTTCAGTGCCCAGCAATCGCTGATCACCGACCGCCTGGCGCAGCTCACCAGCGAGGTCAACCTGTACAAGGCCCTCGGCGGTGGCTGGAACGAGCAGACCGCGAAGAACGAGCCGTTGAAAGAACAAGCACCGCCGTTGAGGTTGTTCTGATAGCGCAGGTGTGAAAAAACCGCTTCCCTTACCGGAAGCGGTTTTTTTATGCCTGCATTGTTGCCCGTACAACTTACGTTCGATCATCGCCCACAACCCGCCTTCCCCCACTTTCATCGCCCCCGCACCGCCGCGCACCATGGCCGCCACCTGCATAAACCCAATAACAACAGGTCCACACCATGAGCACTTTCCAACCGCGCCAGCTGTTGCTGGCGGCTGCTGTCGCCAGTTCTGCCCTGCCCGTTTTCGCCCAGGAGCACGGCTTTCTCGAAGACGCCAGCGCCAACCTCAACCTGCGTAACTTCTTCTTCAACCGCAACTTCACCAACCCGACCAAAGCCCAGGGTGGCGCGCAGGAGTGGACACAAAGTTTCATCCTCGACGCCAAGTCCGGTTTCACCCAGGGCACAGTCGGTTTTGGTGTGGACGTGCTGGGCTTGTACTCGCTCAAGCTCGATGGCGGCCGTGGCACGGGCGGCACGCAGTTGCTGCCGCTGGACCATGACGGCCGGCCAGCCGATGAGTTTGGCCGGCTGGGCGTGGCATTCAAGGCGCGCTTTTCCAAGACCGAGCTGAAGGTGGGCGAATGGATGCCGGTGCTGCCGATCCTGCGCTCCGACGATGGTCGCTCCCTGCCGCAGACCCTGCGTGGCGGGCAGATCACCTCCAAGGAAATCGACGGCCTGACCCTCTATGGCGGCCAATTCCGCGCCAACAGCCCGCGGGACGACGGCAGCATGAGCGACATGTCGATGGTCGGCAAAACCGCCTTCACCTCCGACCGCTTCAATTTCCAGGGCGCCGAATACGCATTCAACGACAAACGCACCCAAGTCGGCGTGTGGAATGCCCAGCTCAAGGACATCTACCGCCAGCAGTTCGTCAACCTGATCCACAGCCAGCCCGTAGGCGACTGGACCCTGGGCGCCAACCTGGGCTTCTTTTACGGCAAGGAAGACGGCAGCGCTCGCGCCGGAGACCTGGACAACAAAACCTGGTCCGGTTTGTTCTCAGCCAGGTACGGCGGCAACACCTTCTACGTCGGCCTGCAAAAACTCACCGGCGACAGTGCCTGGATGCGCGTCAACGGCACCAGTGGTGGCACCCTGGCCAACGACAGCTACAACTCCAGCTACGACAACGCGCAGGAAAAATCCTGGCAGGTTCGCCACGACTACAACTTCGCCGCCCTCGGCGTACCAGGCCTGACGTTGATGAACCGCTATATCAGCGGCAGCAACGTGCACACCGGCACCATCACCGACGGCAAGGAGTGGGGCCGCGAGACCGAACTGGGCTATACGGTGCAGAGCGGCACCCTGAAAAACCTCAACGTGCGCTGGCGCAATTCCAGCATGCGCAGGGATTACAGCAACAACGAGTTCGATGAGAACCGGTTGATCGTCAGCTATCCGATCAGTCTGCTGTAACCCGGTATAGCACTTACTGTATGGTGCGCGCCTGCCGCTGCTGATCCCCCCAGCAGCGGCCTTTACTCGGGCCCTGCACGGCATGAAATCCTTCGCTACAGCAATCGCATTGTTTGCCCTGGCCCTGAGCCTGGGGGGCTGTATCAGCGCGCCCATCGCCCTGACGCCTCAAACCGAACAGCGCCTGCAAACCCAGGCGCCAATCCGCTTTCTGCTGACCTTCGATGACGGCCCTAGCGCCTCCGGCTACAACAACCCGAGCCGCTCGGTAGTGGCCGACCTGGCCAATAATCCGGTGCTGCCGGGGATCAAGGCGGTGTTTTTCCTGCAGACCGAGGCCGCTCGCTCAGGCGGCAGTTCCCGGGGGCGCAAGACCATGGAGCGTGAACACGCCGCCGGTCACGTCCTGGCCTTCCACACCGCCACCGCGTTTCACACCAATCATCGTTGGTTGAATGACGCCACGCTGGAACACACCCTTACCGAAGGCGCCGCAGACATTGCCGCCATCACGGGCGCCCCACCCGTGCTGGTACGCCCGCCCTTCTGGAACTACGACAAGCGCACCTTCGCCGCCTATCAACGCCACGGCATGCAGGTACTGCTGACGGATTTGAGTGCCAATGACGGCAAGATCTGGGGTTTCAACGCCAGCCCGCGTCGGCGGGCCAACCTGTATCGGCAACTGTCGGTGGTGCGCGAGCGCATCGCCTTGGGTGAGCTACCGACGGTGGAGGGCGTGATCCCGGTGGTGGTGACCTTCCATGACATCAACCGCTACACCGCGCGGCATATGCAGGAGTACTTGCAGATCCTGATGGACAGCGCGCGGGTCAACGGTTTGAAGACAGCGGCAGAGCCGTTCTATACCGACCACGCCGCGCTGGAACGTGCAGCGCTGGCCCGTACGGTCAAGGCTGTGAACGCGCCTGTGCATCTGCCGGGGGTGTGGAATTGGGTGTGGGATGCTGATTCCCACTGATACCTGAGTCAGGTGGAGACCCCCTGTGGGAGCGGGCTTGCTCGCGAATGCGGTGGGCCAGTCCACAGATGTGTGGCTGGCCCACCGCATTCGCGAGCAAGCCCGCTCCCACATTTAGATCGTATTCCAACTCAGGTCTCGCGAGACTCCACCCCCAACTCATCCCACACTGACTCCGCCAAGTGAAACGTCGCATTCGCTGCCGGGATCCCGCAATAGATCGCACTCTGCATCAACACTTCCTTGATCTCGGCGCGGGTTACGCCGTTGCTCGCGGCAGCGCGCAGGTGCAGTTTCAGTTCTTCACTGCGGTTCATGCCGATCAGCATCGCGATGGTGATCAGGCTGCGGGTATGCCGAGGCAGGCCTGGGCGGGTCCAGATGTCACCCCAGGCGTGGCGGGTGATCATTTCCTGGAACTCGCTGTTGAACTCGGTCAGGGCATTGAGGCTGCGGTCGACGTGGGCATCGCCCAGTACTTCGCGGCGCACCTGCAGGCCCTCGGCGTAACGTTGTTTCTCGTCCACAAACAGCTCCTCAGCGGGCCAGCAGGAATTTAATTACCCGGTCGCTGAACGCGGCACCGGCTTGCACATTGGACAGGTGCGCCGCATGGAACTCGGCATATTCGGCACCCTGCACATGGCTCTGGATAAAGTGGCCACCGGCTGGCGGCGTCACCGCGTCTTCGGTGCCGGCAATCACCAGGGTCGGCACCTTGATCGACGCCAGTTGCTCACGGAAATCCGCATCGCGCACGGCGCCGCAGTTGGCGGCATACCCCTCGGGCGACGTGGCCGCGAGCATGTCAGTGATCTGCTTGGCCTGATGCGGGTGGGCGGCGGCGAAATCTGCGGTGAACCAGCGCGCAATCGACGCATCGCGCAGCGCTACCATCGCGGCTGCGCCATCACGCAGGACCATTTCGATACGCGGGGTCCATACCTCGGGGGTACCGATCTTGGCCGCGGTGTTACACACCACTAGCCGTTGCAGACGCTCGCCGGCATGGATGCCCAGCCATTGGCCGATCAAGCCGCCCATGGACAATCCGCAAAAATGCGCCTTCTGGATATTCAGCGCATCCAGCAGTGCGATCACGTCTTGGCCCAGTTGCTCAATGCTGTAAGGCCCCTCGGTCACCAGGGATTGGCCGTGGCCGCGGGTGTCGAAGCGCAGCACGCGAAAATGCTCGGTGAAGGCCGGAATCTGGATATCCCACATATGCAGGTCGGTACCCAGGGAATTGGACAGCACCAATACCGGTGCGTCGGCGGGCCCCTCGAGTTGGTAATGCAGTTCGCCCTGGGCGAGTTGTACAAAAGCCACAGCGTTCTCCTCAGGCAGTCAAAGCAAAATGTTCGGTCACTGCACGCGTAACCCAGGTGGACGCCTGGCCCAGGTAGTGGGCCGGGTCGAGCAGGCGGTCCAGTTCAGCCGCTGACAACTCGGCGGTGACGTGCGCTTCATCGGCCAGCACCGCGCGCAAATGGCGCTGCTCGGCTACCGCACGTTTGCAGCACTGTTCCAGCAGATGGTGCGCGGTGTCGCGGCCCAAGCGTTGGGCGAGCACGATACTCACCGCTTCGGCTAGCACCAGGCCCTGGGTCAGGTCGAGGTTCTGTGCCATGCGTTCGGCATTCACTTCCAACCCTTCACTGACCAGAATTGCCTGGTGCAAGGCACCGGACACCAGGCGGCAAATCTCCGGCAAGGTCTCCCATTCGGCGTGCCACAAGCCCAGGCTGCGTTCGTGCTCTTGGGGCATGGCGCTGAACATCGTCGCCACCAGGCCCGGTACACGGGTGGCTGCGCTGATCAGCACCGCGGCGCCCACTGGATTGCGCTTGTGCGGCATCGTGGACGAACCGCCCTTGCCCGGCGCCGAAGGCTCGAACACCTCCGCCGCTTCGGTCTGCATCAACAGGCTGATATCGCGGCCCAATTTGCCGAGGCTGCCGGCGATCAGGCCTAGCAGGCTGGCAAACTCCACCAGGCGGTCACGCTGGGTGTGCCAGGGTTGTTCCGGCAAGCCCAGTTGCAACTCGGCGGCCAAGGCTTCGGCCACCGGCATGGCGTGTTCGCCGAGCGCCGCCAACGTGCCTGATGCGCCGCCAAATTGCAGCACCAGCAGGCGCGGCTTCAATTCGGCCAGGCGCTGGCGACTGCGCGTCACCGCGCCCAGCCAACCGGCGATTTTCATCCCCAGGGTGACCGGCGTCGCGTGCTGCAACCAGGTGCGCCCGGCTAAAGGCACGGTGGCATAACGCTGGGCCTGGGCGGCCAACACATCCCCCAGGCGAGCCAGGTCGGCCTCGATCAGTTCCACCCCACGGCGCAGTTGCAGCACCAGGCCGGTGTCCATCACGTCTTGGCTGGTTGCGCCCAGGTGCACATAACGCTCGGCGTCGGCGTCCTCACTGGCGATCAACTTGCCCAACGCCTTCACCAATGGAATCGCTGAGTTGCCCGCCGTGGCAATCGCGCTGCCAAGGGCATCCACGTCATACAACGACGCCAGGCACGCCTGGGCAATCGGTGCGACGGCGGCCTGGGGAATCAACCCGACGCGGGCCTGCGCCCGGGCCAGTGCGGCTTCGAAATCCAGCATGCCCTGCAAGCGTCCCTGGTCACAGAACACGTCGGCCATGCTGTCAGCGGTGAAATAAGCGTCGAACAGTTGATTGCTCGTGCGCAACGTCATAACTCATCCCTTACAGATCGTGATGCAGGTACGCCGCCTGTTTCGGCAGGCGCAAGCTGAACAGGAAGGCCACCGCCATCATCGCGGTGACGTACCAATAAAAGGTGTTCTCCATGCCGATGGATTTGAGGCTCAGCGCAACCACTTCTGCCGAACCGCCAAACACCGCGTTAGCCACTGCATACGCCAGGCCCACGCCCAATGCACGCACCTGCGGCGGGAACATCTCCGCTTTGACCAGGCCGCTGATGGAGGTGTAGAAGCTGACAATCGCCAAGGCCAGGGTGATCAGCACAAAGGCCAGAAACGGGCTGGTCACGGTTTTCAAGGTCAGCAGGATCGGCACGGTAAACAGCGTGCCAAGGCCAGCGAACCAGAGCATCGAATTACGTCGGCCGATCTTGTCGGCAAACATGCCGAACAACGGCTGCATGCACATGTACAGAAACAGCGCGCCGGTCATGATGTAGCTCGAGGTCTTGGCGTGCATGCCCACGGTGTTCACCAGGTACTTCTGCATGTAGGTGGTGAAGGTGTAGAAAATCAGCGAGCCGCCGGCGGTGTAGCCCAGCACCGTGATGAAGGCTTTGCCGTGGTCGCGAAACAGCGCGACGATACTGCCGGCGTCCTTGTCTTCGCGCATTTCCTTGCTGGTGGTTTCTTTCAGGGTGCGACGCAGCAGCAGGGAGATCACGGCGGCAATGGCGCCGATCACAAACGGGATGCGCCAGCCCCAGGCGCGCAGTTCTTCTTCGGTGAGGATCTGTTGCAGGATCACCACCACCAGCACCGCCAGCAACTGGCCGCCGATCAGGGTCACGTACTGGAACGAGGCGAAGAAGCCACGCTGGCCCTTGAGCGCGACTTCACTCATGTAGGTGGCCGTGGTGCCGTACTCGCCACCCACCGACAAGCCCTGGAACAGCCGCGCCACCAACAGCAAAGCCGGGGCCCAGGCACCGATGTCGTTATAGGTGGGCAGGAAGGCGATGACCAGGGAGCCGCCGCACATCATCAGCACCGAAATCATCATCGAATTCTTGCGCCCGTGCTTGTCGGCCACCCGGCCAAACAACCAGCCGCCAATCGGGCGCATCAGGAACCCGGCGGCAAACACACCGGCGGTGTTGAGCAACTGCACCGTAGGGTCATCCGAGGGGAAAAACGCCGGGGCGAAATAAATCGCGCAGAAGGCATAGACGTAGAAGTCGAACCATTCGACCAGGTTGCCGGAGGAAGCACCGACAATCGCAAAGATCCGTTTGCTGCGTTCTTCTCCGGTGTAGTGGCTGGTTTTTGTTGTCATGTTTTTTTACTCAGTGGGAACGGTTATAGCCTAGACATACTTTGCAACAACCCTGTTCCGCAAGCAGACTTTTGGATAGGTGGAGCCTGAACCTCATCCCTGTAGGAGCGAGCTTGCTCGCGAAAAACCTGAGAGCGCCGCGTTCATTCAAGCTGACCGCGTTATCGTTGGCGATTTTCGCGAGCAAGCTCGCTCCTACAAGAGCGGTCAATAGTCGAAGAATACCGTTTCCTTATCTGTGCCCTGCAAAATCACATTCCACTGATAAACCCCTGCCGCATCAGCCTTGGCAATCAGGGTGCTACGACGTTCCGCCGGTACACACGCCAGCAACGGGTCATCGCCATTGAGCGCCTCACCGTCAAAATAAATCCGCGTCAGCAAGTGCTTCACCAACCCACGGGCAAACACCAGCACCACCAAATGCGGCGCCTGGGTGGTGCCCTTGAGCCCCGGCACACTGCCCGGCTTGATGGTGGTAAAGCGAAAACGCCCTTCGGCATCCACCGGCACGCGGCCGAAACCTTCGAAGTTCGGGTCCAGCGCTTTGTCCTGCTCATCTTCGGGGTGGGCATATTTGCCGGCGGCATTGGCCTGCCAGACTTCCAGCATGGCGTCGTTGACGACATCACCGTTGCCGTCCACCACTTGCCCGCTGATTGCCACGCGTTCGCCGAGGGTGGCGGTGACGGTCAGGTCTTCACGGTTCAGCCAGGTCAGGCCAATGTGGTAATACGGCCCGACGGTGTGGGATGTGGTCGCGTTGAGTGTCATCTCATTTCTCCATCGGCGTGGCGTCGCGGCCGCGCAGGACGATGTCCCAACGGTAACCGAGGGCATAGGAAGGAATGGTTTTTTCCAGGTCGAAACTGGCAATCAAGCGTTGCTTGGCGCTGGTATCCGGCACGCAGTTGTAGATCGGGTCGTACTCCAGCAACGGGTCGCCCGGGAAATACATTTGCGTCACCAAGCGCGTCAGCACGCTGGGGCCGAACAGCGAAAAGTGGATATGCGCCGGGCGCCACGCGTTGTGGTGGTTGCCCCACGGGTAGGCGCCAGGCTTGATGGTCTGGAACTGGTACCAGCCGTCGGCGTCGGTGACGGTGCGCCCGGTGCCGGTGAAATTCGGGTCCAGCGGCGCATCGTGCAGGTCGCGCTTGTGGTTGTAGCGGCCAGCGGCATTGGCCTGCCAGATCTCCACGAGGATGCCCGGCACTGGCAATCCGTTTTCGTCCAGCACACGGCCATGAATGATGATGCGCTCGCCTTGCGGCTCGCCCTCATGCTGGGCCGTCAGATCGTTGTCCTTGTCATTGATACGTTCGGCGCCGATGGTCGGGCCGGTGATTTCCGACAAGGAATGGGGCAGGAACACCAACGGCTGGGACGGCGAACGCAGGTTCGTCGACTGGTAGGCCGGGTGCAGGTAATCAGGTTGAGTGCCCGCTTGCGGGCGCCGGTAACCGGGCTTGTCACTCATGGAGCAATCCTCTTTTAGTTATCAGACGCGTTCAATCGCCAGGGCCAGGCCTTGGCCAACGCCAACGCACATGGTCGCCAGGCCTTTGCGGCCGCCGGTTTTTTCCAATTGGTGCAGGGCCGTCAGTACCAACCGCGCACCACTCATCCCCAGGGGATGGCCGAGGGCAATGGCGCCGCCGTTGGGGTTGACCTGGGGCGCATCGTCGGCAATACCCAGTTCGCGCAGCACCGCCAGGCCTTGGCTGGCGAAGGCTTCGTTGAGTTCGATCACGTCAAAGTCGGTGACCGCCAACCCCAGGCGCTCCACCAGTTTGCGTACCGCCGGCACCGGGCCGATGCCCATCACCCGCGGGGCGACACCGGCACTGGCCATGCCCAGCACACGGGCGCGGGCGGTGAGGCCGTGTTGCTTGACGGCCTCGGCGCTGGCGAGGATCAGCGCGGCGGCGCCATCGTTGACGCCCGAGGCATTGCCAGCAGTGACGGTCTTGTCCGCGCCGTTGACCGGCTTGAGCTTGGCCAGGGCTTCCAACGTGGTGTCCCGTGGGTGTTCATCGTGTTCCACCAGGGTCTCGCCTTTTTTATGCGCGACCCGCACCGGAACGATTTCCTCGGCAAAGAACCCGGCGGCCTGGGCAGCGGCGGTGCGTTGCTGGCTGCGCAGGGCGAAAGCGTCCTGGTCGGCGCGGGAGACCTGGTAGTCATCGGCCACGTTATCGGCGGTCTGCGGCATGGCATCCACGCCGTGCTGGGCCTTCATCAGCGGGTTGATAAAGCGCCAGCCAATAGTGGTGTCTTCCAACTTCATGTTGCGCGAGAACGCTGCATCGGCCTTGCCCATCACAAACGGAGCGCGGGACATCGACTCGACGCCACCGGCAATCGCCAGCTCCATTTCACCGCTGGCAATCGCACGAAAGGCGGTGCCGATGGCATCCATGCCCGAGGCGCACAAGCGGTTGAGGGTCACACCAGGAATACTTTCCGGCAGCCCCGCCAGCAGCAACGCCATGCGTGCCACGTTGCGGTTGTCTTCACCGGCCTGGTTGGCGCAGCCGAGGAAGACTTCGTCTACGGCGCTCCAGTCCACCGATGGGTTGCGCTCGATCAACGCCTTGATCGGCAGCGCCGCCAGGTCGTCGGCACGCACCGTGGACAGGCCACCGCCGAAACGGCCGATAGGCGTGCGAATGGCATCACAGATATAAACCTCGCGCATCAGGCTTCTCCCGGTGCTTGGCCGTGGGCAGCCGCCGTGCGCGCTTCGAGGTCACGCAGGGCGGTCAGTTCGATCTCGGTGGGTTCAGCGGTGGTGCTCACCTGGTCGGCAAAGCGAATCGCCCAGCCGGTGGCGGCGACCACTTGCTCGCGGGTCACGCCCGGATGCAGCGCAGTGACCACGAACTCATGGCTGCCCTCCTCCGGTTCCATGATGCACAGGTCGGTAATGATGCCCACGGGGCCGGCGCCGGGCAGGCCCAGACGCTTGCGTGAGTCGCCACCTTCGCCGTGCCCCACAGAGGTGATGAAATCGAGTTTGTCGACAAACGAACGGGACGACTGCTTCAGGATGATCAGCACGCTCTTGGCGGAACCGGCGATTTCCGGCGCGCCACCGGCACCCGGTAAACGCACTTTGGGCTGGTGATAATCACCGACCACGGTGGTGTTGATATTGCCGAAACGGTCGACCTGGGCCGCGCCGAGAAAGCCGACATCAATACGCCCGCCCTGCAGCCAGTAGCGAAAGATCTCACCGGTGGGCACCACAGTGTCAGCGGTCTCCGCCAGCTCGCCATCACCGATGGACAGCGGCAATACGCTGGGCTTGGCCCCAATCGGGCCCGACTCGTAGATCAGCACCACATCCGGCGACGATGTCAGGCGCGCCAGGTTGGCGGCCTTCGATGGCAGGCCGATGCCGACGAAGCACACCGAGCCGTTCTTGAGGCGGCGTGCGGCGGCGACGGTCATCATTTCATTGGTGGAGTAAGCCATTACTTAGCCTCCTGCGCGGTGGCCAGCTTGGCCTGGAATTCACTGAAGTCGGCAGTGCCATGGATATATTCGTCGATCCAGGCGGTAAACGTCCCACGGTCGCGGGCAATCGGGTCCCACGCCTGATAGAAGCGGTTATCCCGCTCGTTGTAGCCGTGCGCGTAGGACGGATGGGCACCACCGGGTACGTGACACACCGCCGTCAGCGCCCAGGTCGGCAGCACGCAGCTGTTCATCGGCGCGTTCAGGTCGTCGACGATTTCCTCGACGGTGACGATGCAGCGCTTGGCCGCCAGGGCCGCTTCCTTTTGCACCCCCAGAATGCCCCAGAGCAGCACGTTGCCTTTGCGGTCGGCTTTCTGCGCGTGAATCACAGTGATGTCCGGACGCACCGATGGCACTGCCGCCAGCACTTCACCGGTGAAGGGGCAAGTGACGGTCTTGATCAGCGGGTTGACCTTGGGCAAGTCGGAACCGGCGTAGGCACGCAACACGGCGAACGGCAGGCCGGAGGCACCGGCGACGTAGGCATTGGCCAGGTCAGCGTGGCTGTGCTCTTCGATCTCCAGCGCTTGCGGCCATTGTTTCTCTACCGCGTCACGCAGGCGATGCAGGGAACCCACGCCCGGGTTGCCGCCCCAGGAGAAAATCAACTTGCGCGCACAGCCGGCACCGATCAACTGGTCGTAGATCAGGTCAGGCGTCATGCGCACCAGTGTCAGGTCTTTCTTGCCCTGACGAATGATTTCATGGCCTGCGGCCGTAGGGATCAGGTGGGTAAAGCCTTCGAGGGCGACGGTATCGCCGTCGTTCACGAAGCGCTTGACCGCATCACGCAGGGTGAGGATTTCAGCCATGGGGTTGGGCTCCCGGTGTTGATCGAAAAAGGCGCTGAGGTGGCGCCGAAGTGCTTGAAGGTTAAGCCGGGGTAATGGGTCAAACAATCCGATAATCGACTGAGTGTTCGATTATCGAACCAATTGTTACTTAACTAATCATCTGCAAGAACAGGGGCAATGTGGGAGCTGGCTTGCCTGCGATGGCGCCTGTGGATTCAACACCGCTATCGCAGGCAAGCCAGCTCCCACAGGGGTAGTGATCGGTTTCAGGTGGCATCGGCATGGCTGACCATGCCCTTGATCACCACCGCTGCCGTGGCCAATGCCGCCGGAATCACCAGCGCCGTGAGCACCTGCTCGAAGTTCCAGCCCAGGCCCAGCAAGGTAGCGCCCATCCACGCCCCCAGGATCGCGCCGAAGCGGCCGATGCCGAGCATCCACGACACCCCGGTGGCACGGCCCTGAGTAGGATAGAAACGTGCCGCCAGGGATGGCATTGCCGATTGCGCACCGTTGACGCACATCCCGGCGACCAGCACCAGGGTGGCCAACAGCGTGATGTCGCCCAGGCTCTGCCCTACCGCGTAGGCAAACACCCCGGCCAGCAGATAGAACGTGCCGATCACTTTGTGCGGGTTGAACCGGTCCATCGCCCAGCCCACGCCCACCGCGCTCAGCACCCCACCAAACTGGAACAACGCGCCGATAAACGCGGCCTGCTCCATGCTCGCGCCGCTGTCGCGCATCAGGGTGGGGAGCCAACTGGTCAGCAGGTAAACGATCACCAGGCCCATGAAATACGTGAGCCACAACAGCAAGGTGCCAGCGCTGTAGGTGCCCGAGAAGATCACTGCGAACACATTGCGGGCCTTGACGGTTTTTTGCTCCGGTACGCTGAAATGAGTGGCCTGGGCAACGATGTTTGGCTCGATGGGGGCAAGGGTCTTGCGTACCTTGTCGGTGCCGCGATTGCGTACCACCAGGTAGCGGGCAGACTCCGGCAGCCACACCAACAGCACCACCGCCAGGATCAACGGCAGGATGCCGCCGATCAGTAACAGGCTGTGCCAGCCGAACGCGGGGATCAGCTTGGCCGAAATAAACCCACCGCCGGCCATGCCCAGGTTGAAGCCACAGAACATGCTGGTCACCAACAAGGATTTATGCCGCTCGGGGGTGTATTCAGAGAGCAAGGTGGTGGCATTCGGCATGCCGGCGCCCAGGCCCAGGCCGGTGAGAAAGCGCAGTACCAGCAACTGGTCGACATTGGTGCTGTAGGCCGACGCCAGGCTGAACGCACCAAACACCAACACCGCGCCGACCAGCACGACTTTGCGGCCAAAGCGGTCGGCCAGCGGGCCGGAACCGAGTGCGCCGAACACCATGCCGATCAACGCGGCGCTCATCACCGGGCCGAGGCTGGCGCGGTCGATGCCCCAGTCCTGGGACAGTGCCGGCGCGATAAAGCCCATGGCGGCTGTATCGAGGCCGTCGAGAAAGACAATCAGGAAACACAGGATCACCACGCGCCACTGATAGCGCGAAAGTGGCTGGGTGTTGATAAAGGACTGTACGTCCAGGGTGGTACCGACAGAAGGCTGATTCATTATTTTTATTCCACACCGATGGCGGACTGACGGCCTGAGGCCGTCGTTCTTATAGGGCAGCTCCTCAGAGCGCTGCCGCACATTAATAAGCCAAGGGAAACACCGTCAATCGAGCCCGCCGGGATCTGTGCGGTCACCGAACAGCTTAGGCAAACAGCTGCGCACTCAGCTCACGGCTGGCGCTGAGCATGCTCGGCAAAAAGCGCTGCTCCAACTCGC
Organism: Pseudomonas sp. AP42; assembly: GCF_001728935.1. Taxonomy (NCBI): domain Bacteria; kingdom Pseudomonadati; phylum Pseudomonadota; class Gammaproteobacteria; order Pseudomonadales; family Pseudomonadaceae; genus Pseudomonas; species Pseudomonas sp. AP42. The sequence continues at coordinate 3,749 of NZ_LYSO01000044.1, read as the reverse complement.
TGCGGCTGACCCGACCGGCGTGGGTGCTGACATTCAGCGCGGCCAATACCTGGCCGGACGCGTCATACACCGGCACCGCGATGGAGCGCAGGCCCTGCTCCAGTTCCTGGTCGACAATGCACCAGCCCTGCTGACGCACCTGTTGCAGGCATTCGAATAACGCTTGCGGTGTTGTCAGGGTGCGGCTGGTCTTGGTTTGCAGGTCGGCATGGTCGAGGTAATCCTGCAGCGAGGCATCGTCGAGGGCGGCCAGCAGAATGCGGCCCATGGACGTGCAATACGCAGGCAAGCGCCCGCCTACCGAAAGGTCAACCGAGATCAGGCGCTGGGTAGTGGCAGAACGGGCGATATAAAGGATGTCATCGCCCTCCAGAGTCGCCATGTTGCAGGCTTCATGCAGTTGCTCGCTCATGCGGTCCAGATAAGGCTGGGCCGAGACAGCCAGCGGTGTGGACGACAGATAGGCGTGACCGAGGGTCAGCACCTTGGGCAACAACGAATAGGTGCGCCCGTCCGTGGTGGCGTAGCCGAGCTTGATCAAGGTATGCAGGCAACGGCGCACCGCAGCGCGGGGAATTTCCGTGCGGTGGCTGATCTGGGCGATGGTCAGGTGACGCTTGCGCTCCTGGAACGCCTGCACCACGGCCAGGCCACGGGCCAGGGACGTCATGAAATCCGGATCACCGGTGAATGCCTGGATACGCTTGGCCGGTGAAGCCACGATCGGCGGCGCCACTGATGCAAAGGAGTTGCGCAATTGATCGTTCATTTCAAAGGGCCTTCTCTTGTTATCACCACGGGAGGGTTGGCGGCTATTACAAGCCGTGCCGGTCGCACCGCACAAGCCAGCGGCGGCAACATTGGGCGATTATCGGACGATCATGCGATTATCGCAATTTGGCGCAGCCCCACCCGCTAACGTTTCAGATTTGCCTGATGCCTCTGTAAAGCGTAGACATTTACCCTAATGCCGATCAATCAAGCGAAATCAACGCAGAACTCAAATGTAGACATGAAGATGACGGCGTTCACAATAATGCGGCGGTATGTAACAAACTCCAGACACGTCGTTGACGCTTTTTAACTTCATGATGATAGTGTTATTCAAATGCGCCGCTATAATGCAACCTGTGCAGAGGTCAGCCCGGTATCACCATCGGGAGTGGAGCTCACCAGGCATTGCAGGCTGCTGGCGACGCCGGTCACAAGTACTCGCTTAAAAGAACGGCCCTCAGGCCCATGTACCAACTTGAACGGTTCGACTGTTTTATTTGGTATCGCCCGAGGACGACTTTCAGGCATGACGCTGCGCAATCAATAAACTCAACTCATTAGGTAATACTGTGACGAAAGATGAACTGCGCGCGGAACTTGAGCGCCAGGAGCAACGTTACAAGGATGTCTACGGCGGGGAAGTCACCACCTACGCCGCGCAACCCGAGCCGGAACGCAAGCCATGGCGTAAACGTGCCAGCCTGCTGGACCAGGCATTTGCCCAGGAAATCCAAAAGATCGAGCAGGAACTCAAGACCGAGGAGCCATAAGCGCTTCGGTTCGAGCTTCAAGGGTCGTGCTGTCTCTGCCGGTGCAGTACTGGCAGAGGGCACCTGCTTTAGCGTCCGCTGGGCAGCAACCTACATCCACCTACGAAATTTCATACAAATGTTTCAGGCATGGCGTTTTCATGAAGAAAGCCCGTCTTCTGGGGCCTGCGCTTTATAAATCAAAGACTTGCCAAAGCCCCGAAAACCCTGGGATGCGTGCGTCTTGCCGCATTTTTTTCCAGGAAGATTGTTACCGATGAGCAGCTAATGCATCGATTACTGATGTTTTCTGGCATAATCGCGCCCCCTTACGACCGGGTCAGAAAACCTTCATGATCGATTTATTCAGCGGACTGGATGCTTGGGTTCTCGTGAGCCTGTTGCTCGCCCTGGCCTTTGTCCTCGCCTTCGAGTTCATCAATGGCTTTCATGACACCGCTAACGCGGTGGCCACAGTCATCTATACCAAAGCCATGCCGCCACACTTGGCCGTGTTCTTCTCCGGGGTGTTCAATTTCCTCGGCGTATTGCTCGGTGGTGTCGGTGTCGCCTACGCCATCGTGCACTTGCTGCCGGTGGAGTTGCTGATCAATGTGAACACCGGCCATGGCCTGGCAATGGTCTTCTCGTTGTTGGCGGCGGCAATCACCTGGAACCTGGGCACCTGGTACTTCGGTATCCCCGCCTCCAGTTCCCACACCCTGATCGGCTCGATCCTCGGTGTCGGCCTGGCCAACGCGTTGATCAACGACATCCCCCTGGCTGACGGTGTGAACTGGCAGAAGGCCGTGGATATCGGCGCGTCGCTGGTGTTCTCGCCGATGGCGGGCTTCCTGGTCGCCGCCCTGGTGCTGATCGGCCTGAAGTGGTGGCGCCCGCTGTCGAAGATGCACAAGACCCCGGACCAGCGCCGCAAGCTTGACGACAAAAAGCACCCGCCGTTCTGGAACCGCCTGGTGCTGGTGATTTCGGCCATGGCTGTGAGCTTCGTGCACGGCTCCAACGATGGCCAGAAAGGCATCGGCCTGATCATGCTGGTACTCATCGGTATCGTGCCCGCGCAGTTCGTATTGGACCTGGGCAGCACCACCTACCAGATCGAACGTACCCGCGACGCCACCCTGCACCTGAACCAGTTCTACCAGCGCAACCACGAGACCCTCGGTGAGTTCCTGGCCCTGGGCAAAAGCGTGAAGGATGATCTGCCGGGCAAGTTCCGCTGCAACCCGCAGCAGACCGAACCGACGATCAACGCGCTGCTGGGCACCCTCAAGGGCGTCTCGGACTACCACTCGCTGACGGCCGACCACCGCATCGAAGTGCGTCGTTACCTGCTTTGCCTGGATGACACCGCGAAGAAAGTCGGCAAGCTGCCAGGCCTGGACTCCCGTGAGAAGTCCGACCTCGACAAGCTGCGCAAAGACCTGACCGCCACCACCGAGTACGCCCCGTTCTGGGTGATCCTCGCGGTCGCACTGGCCCTGGGCTTGGGCACCATGGTGGGCTGGAAGCGCGTGGTGCTGACCATCGGTGAGAAGATCGGCAAGCAAGGCATGACCTATGCCCAGGGCATGTCGGCGCAAATCACCACGGCCACGATGATCGGCTTTGCCAATATCTTCGCCCTGCCAGTGTCCACCACTCACGTCCTGTCTTCTGGCGTGGCGGGCACGATGGTTGCCAACAAGAGCGGCCTGCAAGGTGGCACGGTCAAGACCATCCTGATGGCTTGGGTATTGACCTTGCCAGCGACCGTAGGCCTCTCGGCCGGGTTGTTCTGGTTGGCGTCCAAGGCATTGGGCAACTGATAGCCAGCCGGCAATAAAAAAGGTGCGATCCGCGAGGGTCGCACCTTTTTTTATGTTCCAAGCGCACCGTAGTCCACCTGTGGCAAGGCATCTTGCCCCCGTGGCGACCGGACAGCCGACGCCTATCTACCTGACACCCCGCAATCAAACTGTGGGAGCGGGCTTGCCTGCGAAGACGCCCTGACAGCCTACACCTATCTAACTGACACCCCCGCGATCCAACTGTGGGAGCTGGCTTGCCTGCGATGACGGCCTCACAGTCGACACTGTTATACCGAGTACATATCCATTGCTGCGGTAACGGCCACTTAGGGTTCCGCCCTGACGGCGGCTCACTTTTGAAAAGAGCCCAAAAGTAAGCAAAAGGCTCTTACCCCACCACTCGGCACCTCGCTTA